>JAKAMV010000035.1 GCA_021812735.1 Chloroflexota bacterium
CCCTGCTCTGAGCTGCCCTGCTCGGAGCTGCCCTGCTCTGACCTTACGCTTGCGGGAGCTGCCGTTCTTCGAGCGGCACGTCCCAGTGCGCGTCGAGCAGCTCGAAGCGTCGCTGCTCTGCGGCACGGAACGTCTCCTGGTCCGGGTAGAGGCGCTGCGCGATCTCCGGTTCGGAGTGTTCCTCCATGGCGGCCCAGTCGCGGTACGTGATGGTGACCATGACGTCCCAGTCGGCGCGGCCGTCGCCGTGGAAGCGTGGCTGGTAGAGGCGCACGTCCAGGAGCCGGCCGATCCGCAGCTGCTCCCGCAGGATCGGCCAGTGATTGCGCAGGAAGAGCTCCACCCACTCGTCGTGGTGCCCCCAGCGCACGCGGTAGAAGTACGCGGCCGTCACCGGTTGGTCGGCCATGCGATCCCCTCCTCTCATCTTCGATGCCCGGGCCGCACGCTACCACGGCGGGCCAGATCGACCCGGGCCGTCGCTTGCCCCGTGGGTCGACGGCACCCGGGGCAGCGGGTCGCGGAGCTGGCAACCGCCGCCGCCGGCGAGGATCGGCGCCCCGCTACTATCGGCGCCCCGCTACTGTGACCACTCCGTGGGCCTGCGGTCCCAGCGGTGGGCGCGCAGGCGGGCGAGCAGGTCGGGCGGGAGCGGGCCGGCTTCGGCGGCGCGCACGTTCTGGGCCACGCGTTCCGGGCTCCGCATCCCCGGGATGACCGTCGAGACGTCGGGGTTCGAGAGGATGAAGCGCAGCGCCATCTCCGCCATGGTCATGCCGGGGGGCACCAGTGGCCGCAGCGCCTCGGCGTGCTCCACGCTTTGACGCAGGTTCTCGGGCACGAAATACGTGTTGCGCCAGTCTCCCTCGGGCCAATGCGAATCGAGCGTCAGGGTGCCCGTCAAGGTGCCCTCGTCGAACGGCACCCGGGCGATCACGGCGACGTCGAGCCGGCGGCACTCCGGGAAGAGCTCATCCTCAGGCGCCTGGTCGAAGATGTTGTAGATGACCTGGACCGCGTCGATCAGCCCGGTGCGCAGCGTGCGCAGCACGTTCCACGGTTCCCAGCGATTCACGCTGACCCCGACGGCGCGGACGAGGCCCTCGCGCTTCAGATCGTCGACCGCGCGCTGCCAGCGCTCGTCGTCGGCCCAGGCGTCCTCCCAGACGTGGAACTGGATCAGGTCGACCGTACCGAGCCCGAGGTTCGCGAGGCTCTTCTCGGCATAGGCGCGGATCTGGTCGGGCGGGAACGCCTGGTCGAGCGGATCTCCACGGCGAGAGGGCCAGCGGCGGTTGTGGGGCGGGATCTTCGTGGCGGTGTAGAGCCGGCGGCCCGGGTTCGCCCGTACGAGCTGGCCGAGCAGCCGCTCGCTGCGGCCCTCACCATACGCCCAGGCCGTGTCGAAGAACGTGACGCCCCGGTCCACGGCGGTCTGCAGGGCCTGCAGCGATCGCTCGTCGTCCGAGCCGGACCAGCTGCCCATCCCCCACATGCCATGGCCGAGCTCACTGACGAGCCACCCTGTCCGTCCGAACCGTCGTTCCCGCATCGCTCGCCTCCTCCTGCCTGAGCCGCTGCCCGTGCGTGGTTCCGCTGCGCGCCTGACGATACCGCCTTCGCCCCCGAGGGTGGCGCGCCCCGCACGGCACCGCTGTTCCTGCGTTCCGTCTCCAGCCCGCAGAGTCGCCGAGCTCGGCGGCGCCGAGCGTCGTCCTGATCGCCCCTCGTTACGTGATGCGCCCCGTCGCGAGGTCGACGAGCCGCTGCAGGGCCGGGCGCAACCCGGGCAGCGACCCCGGCGCGTGCCGCAGCGAGACGAGCAGCGTCATGCGAGGTTGCGCGCCGCGCAGCTCGAGCAGCACCACGTCGCCGAGATCGGTCGCTGCCGGCACCAACCGTTCCATGGCCGCCCTCCCCGGAGCGTCGTAGGCGACGATCGCGAGTCCGCGCCCATCTGCCGTGCTGCGTGTCCCGCCCGCCGCGACCGCGGCACGCAGGGCCGCACGCCCGGTGCGGTGGTGCGGATCGGCCAGGAGGCCCACGCCGACCGGCGGCCCGTCTAGTTCGGCCTTCACGTCGAGCAGGTCACCCCGCCCCTGCAGCGCCCAAAGCACCCAGACCAGGAGGGCCTCGCGCGGTGCCATCAGCACGGTCGCGACCGCCCGTCCGACGCCGCGAACCGGTCGCTCCGCCTCGATGCGGACGATACTCCGGCCGAGCCGCTGCAATTTCGCGGGGCCGGCGGGTCCGGCGAACGCCTCGCGCAGACCTGCGGCGAGCGCCTCCATGCGACGCGCGTTCAGCACGCCCCCGACCGCGTACCCTCCGACGAGCACCACGGCGAGCACGACCACGATGAGCGTGCCGCTATCCACTCGTGACCGCTCCCTTCGCGTTTGTAATGCGTTTGTTATTGCTCTTCCCGCGTGACGCGCTAACAGTAGCTCACGTGGAGCCGCCGGCTGCGTGGCCCAGGTGGCCGCCTGGCTCTGTTGTGGTTGGCTTCCGGGTGAGGAGGTGCGGCAGACCGACGATTCTCTGTGTTGTTGCGCGACCAACTCGCCGCTCGGGACCGCTGGTGGGTCCCACCCTTGATGGTCCCAGCGGCCAGTGTCCACGATCTCTTGACCCTCGGAGCCAGCGGTCTGCGGAGACCGCGTCCCGCCGGTGGGCTGCCCGGCTCGCCGGCCCGTTCCGGGGCTTGTGGGAAGGGAGTCACGCTTGGACACACCTGCACTCTTCGTGGTCCTCGCCCTGATCGCGTATGGCGTCGCGTACTTCTGGTACTCGCGCTGGTATGACCGCGCGGTCTGGGCCCCGGACGCCGGCAGGACGACCCCGGCGCACATGCTGATGGACGGGGTGGAGTACTTCCCGGTCAGCAAGTACGTCCTCTGGGGCTACCAGTTCAAGTCGGTCGCGGCGCTCGGACCGATTCTGGGCCCCTTCATCGCCATCCAGTACGGGTGGCTGCCGGCACTGGCCTGGATCATCATCGGCAATTTCTTCATCGGCTGGCTGCAGGACTACAGCTCGATCATGGTGAGCCTGCGCAACGAGGGCCGCTCGTTCGGTCCCATCAGCTACGAGTTCATGGGGGCCCGCGGTCGGACAACCCTGCTCTGGTTCATCATCCTGTACCTGCTGATCATTTCGGCGACGTTCATCTTCTTCATCGCGACCTTCTTCAACATCTTCCCGGGCGTCTTCTGGGCGACCATCGGCGTCCTCGCGACCGGGGTGATCGCTGGACGGCTCCTCTACCGACTGCGCTGGAACGTGGGTCTGGTGACCTTGCTGGCGCTGGTAGGAGTCGCACTCTCGATCCTGATCACTACCGACGTCGGCGTCTTTCACGTCGCGAAGAACTTCCTCGGCGGCAACACGATCCTCTTCTGGGCGATCGTGACGGCCGTGATCCTCTACCTCGGCTCGGTGCTGCCGCTGCCGAGCTTCATCCAGCCGATCAACTACGTCGCGTTCTTCCCGGCGTTCGTCGCGATCGTCGTGATCCTGGTCAGCGCGCTGATTACGCCGCTGACCGGCGTCCACCTCCAGCAGTCGGCGTTCAAGACCTTCTATCCAGGTCTGAACCCCGGGCCGCTCTGGCCGATCCTCTTCGTCGCGATCGCCTGCGGCGCGATCAGCGGCTGGCACTCACTGGTCAGCAGCAGCTCGACCTCGAAGCAGGTGGACATCGAGACGGATGCCCGACCGGTCGGCGCCGGCGCGATGCTCACCGAGGGCCTGCTCGCGCTGGCCTCGCTCGCCGCCTACATGGTGCTCTCCTCAAAGGCCACCGGGCTGGGCTCCGTGGGGGCCTGGGTGACGGGCGCGCAGGTGCTGACGAACCCGTGGCTCGGCTTCTTGGGCACGGCGATCCTCGCGACCTTCTTCGGCCTGGTGCTGGTGGTCTACGCGCTGACGGTGCAGGCGCTCGTCACGCGCTTCTGGCGGCTGGTGTCGGCGGAGCTGGCTGGCGACGGCCGCTACGCCGTGCTCGGCAACAAGCACGTCGCGACGCTCATCGGGCTCGTCATCCCGGTCGCCTTCGCGATCAACGGCAGCTGGTGGAACCTCTGGCTCTATTTCGGCGCCTCCAACCAGCTGCTCGCCGGGCTCGCGCTCATGATCGTCAGCATCCACTTGGCGAAGGTGCGGCGCGACACGCGACCCAGCGTGATCCCGGCGACGTTCATGATCGTCACGACCCTCTCGGCGCTGGTCTGGGAGATCATCGTGTTCGTGAACGCCGTGGTCACGAACAAGCCGCTCACGCAGGCCGGGACGACCCTTGCCCAGCCCGCGTGGCACGCGGTGGCCCTGACGTTCAACGGGATCTTCGTGTTGTTCGGGGCGCTCCTGCTCTACTTCGGTCTGCGCATGACCTGGTCGAGCTACAACGCCTATTTCCGCATGCTGCGCGGTGTGCAGCCGCCGGCGCCACAGCCGAGCTCGTCCGTGGCGATGGGAGGTGCGGGTCGGAAGTAGAATCGCGGGCACGGGCGGGCTGGTCGTCGCCGGTCCGCCCGCCCGATCGATGCCGTATTCGCTCTGCCATCGATCCGGCGCGGCCGCACCATTGGCCACGCCGCAAGGAGGAACGTGGTGCCGGAAGAGGAACGGAAGAAGCTCGGCGTCGGCGGGATGCTGAAGGGTGTCATGTACGGCATGGCCTCCCACGGGAACGTCACTGCCGCTCTGCGTACGCGGATGTACATGGAGCACCTCTTCATGTTCATCACGCTCGGGGACATGCTTGGGATCCCCGTCCTGCCGCCGTACTACTCGCTGCGGCTGCTGCCGTACGCGGTGCCGAACGTGAAGTCCTGGAAGCAGCGGGTCTTCCGCGAGCGGGATTTCACGGACGCGCTCTACTGAACGGACGCGCTCTACTGACACGCCCGGCGCCGGCGCGCGCGGCGGTGGGAACGATCTCGCCGCACGCCCCGCGGGCGTGCTGGCGTGGCGGCGACTGACAGCGATCGGAGGCGCTCGTGCAGGGTCTTGGTCAGTATTTTCGGTCCCGCGGCTCGACCCCGGAGATCGTGATCTTCGCGGGCAAAGGCGGCTTGGGGAAGACGACGTCCTCGGCGGCGCTGGCCTGGCACATGAGCCAGGTCGAGGGGAAGAAGACGCTCTGTTTCTCTACCGATCCGCAGGCCTCGCTCTCGGACATTTTCGAGGCGGACATCTTTGGCCGGGGTGTGGTCGAGCTGCGCCCCAACCTGTTCGTGGTCGAGATCGACGCCGACCGGCGCGTCCACGACTACCAGGAGCAGGTGCGCGCCAAGATCCGCGACATGTACGGACTGGACCGCGTGCCCGAGGAGATCGACGAATACATCGAGTCGACCTCGGCTGAACCGGCGATGTACGAGTCGGCCACGTACGACGCGATGGCCGAGCTGGTGGCGGCGCGCGAGTACGAGCTCTACATCTTCGACATGCCGCCCTTTGGCCATGGCGTCCGCATGGTCGCGATGGCCGACATCCTCTCGAAGTGGGTCGAGAAGATCACCGAGGCACGCGAAAAGGTGGCCGAGTACGAGGCGGTCGCGGCGACGCTCAAGGGCGGCGGCAAGGAACGCACCGAGGACGCGGTGCTGCACGAGCTGCTCGACATCAAGCGCCAAGTCACCAACTTCACCGACCTCATCACGGACCGCCGCCGCACGGCGTTCTTCATGGTGCTGATCCCCGAACAGATGGCGATCGTGGACACCGAGCGCGCGCTCCGCATGTTCGGCGAGCTCCACATCGAGATGAGCGGGCTGATCGTCAACCAGGTCTACCCGTCCGACCTGCTCGCCGACGCGGAGCTACCCGAGTTCCTGCGCAATCGGATCGGGATGCAACAGGGGAACCTGGTCGAGATCAATCGACGGTTCGGCAGCAAGGTGGTGGCGGCGATGCCGATGTTCCCCCGCGAACCGAAGGGTCTGGAGATGATCCAGGCTGCGGCGCAGGTGCTGATGGATCCGCCGGAGCCGGTGCGCCGGATCTTCGAGGCGGCGCCGGGGGCGGCACGATGACCGCGGATCGGCCCGCCATGGGCACCGACCTGGCCTCGTTCTTTGCGGCGCACCCCGACCTGCGGTTCATCTTCACGGGCGGCAAGGGCGGCGTCGGCAAGACCGTCGCGGCCGCCTCGATCGCGTCGCTCACGGCGCGGGAGGGCCGGCACACGCTCCTCGCGTCGTTGAACCCGGTGCATTCGCTGGCCAGCCTCTTCGGGCAGAAGCGCCTCGCGTCCGGGCGGATCGAGCCGGTCGACGGCGTGCCCAACCTCGACGCGGTCGAAGTGGAGGCGGACGAGATCATCGCGCGCTACCGTGACAACATCGGGTCGCGCGTGCGGGAGTTCCTCAAGTGGGCGGACATCCCGGTCGACGCCAAGCCGTTCGTCGAGATCGCGGTGACGAACCCCGCGTTCGAGGAATCCGCGATGTTCGACAAGATGATGGAGATCATGCTCAAGGAGGGGCGTGACTACGAGCGGATCGTCTTCGATACCGCTGCGGTCGCCAACGCGGTCCGCCTGATCGGCCTTTCGAAGATCTACGGCCTCTGGCTGGCCCGCATGATCGACTCTCGGAAGGAAGCGCTGGGGATGCGTGTCCAGCTCTCGTTCCGCAAGGAGCGGGTGATGGAGGAGGTCGCCCGCGACCCCCTGATGGCCGACCTGCTCGACATGAACGAGCGGTTCACCCAGGTGAAGGCGCTGCTGACGGACCCCGAGAAGACGGCCTTCTTCTTCGTGACGCTGCCGCTGAGCCTGCCGATCAGCGTGGTCAAGCGCTTCATCACCATGGTCCAGGCGTACGACATCCCGATGGGCGGGGTGATCGTGAACCAGGTGCTCCAACCCGAGCTGCTGGGCGCCGGGGGGATGACCCGGATGTCGGATCCCGCAGAGGCCACCGGGCGCGACGAGACGGGCGGCGCCCACGCGGCGGACTACGTGCGCCACCGCTACCAGGAACAGCTGGGCTACCTGGAGCAGATCCGCACCGACCTCGGGCCGTACGTGCGTGCCTTCGTGCCGCAATATCCCGACGAGGTGAGCTCGGTCGCTGCGGTCTCTCGGGTGACCGACGACTTGCTCCGCTTCGTCCCCGACTCGTGGCGGGCGATCGCGGGGGCGGGCGCGTGATGGCAGGCCTCGCCGACCAAGGGCTTCCATCGGACGCCGACGCGTCCCGCCCGGCCCCAGCGCCCGCGCCTACCACGCAGATCGTGCTCGGGGCGACCAACCTCCTGATGGGCCCCACGAACTTCGCGAACCTGGAGCTGCCCGAGCCGTGGCGGCTCATGCCGGGGGTCTCGCCTCCTGAGGTCGACCGGAGCCGCGACTGGGGCGGCAGCGGTTGGGTCACGGCCGGCACCGCGGACTATGTCTTGCGTCGCGCCGAGCCGCTCTTGCACGTGGAGCTGCACCTCCGGATCGCGCCATGGCCGGACGGGGCTCGCCAACCGCCGCCGGCGGTCCCCGCCGATGCGCCCACGCTGACCGTGAACGGACACGAGGCGCGGCTCTGGCGGGGGTCCGGCATCCGGGGACTGCTGCCGCGGCGTACTGTCCACTGGGCGCGGGCCTGGATCCCGTGTTCACACACCGGACGGGCGCTCTCGGTGGAGCTCGTCGGCGCCTGCGAGCTCGCCGAAATCGACGCCCTCGTGCCGGTGGTCGAGCGGTTGGGGTGCCATTGATGGCGGGAGATGCGGGAGCGGCGCGCGCCAGCCATCGCCCGCTCCGACTGGAGCTGGTGGGGCTCTTCCCCGAGCTCTTCAGCGTCTGCGCCAGCCGCTGCCTGACCGGCCAGCTGGCACGAGCGGGGGCCTCCACGGACGACGACCAGCTCCGCGACTACCCGCCCGATCTGTTGGCGGTGCACGAGGCGGCCGGCGAGCTCTTCGCGACGCTGTTGGCGGAGTTCGGCGGGCGTGTGGCGGTGATTGCGACCGGCACCACGTCGCCCCGTGGGCTCTGGCTCTCACTCCGGCACCGGCTGCCGAGCTCGGGCATGGCGGTCTTCCTCGAGGGGCGCCTGCTCGACGCGTCCCTCGAAGACCTGCCTGCGATCCGCAGCGCGGTGGCCGCGGAGTTGGCCGCGCGGAGCGGCCACGGGGCGGCGGCGTGAACCAGGTCGAAGGAGGCTCGGCGCTTCGCCGCGAGAGGCCGACCGAGGGTGGGGCGGCCCAGGCGCGCGGCCGGCTACGGCGGGCGATCGGCGCTGCCCGCGAGATCCTCTGGGGCCTGACGCTCTACGACTCGTACCACGAGTCGATGGTCGAGGCGCAGCGGCACCGCGACGCCTTCGACGTGCTGATCCTGGGCGAGATGCTGGGCATCCCCCTCATGAACACGACGGTCGGCCTGCGGCTGTTGCCGTACGCCGTCGGCGACCTGGCGGGGTTCCGCGTGCGCTTCCTGCGCGAGCACGAGGTGCTGGAGCAGGCGCCGCACATCCACTGATCGGGCGTCTCGGGGCTGTCGCGACGGAGCTGCGGCTCGACCGGCTACGGCCGCACCGCAGCGAACGGGAGTTCACCGCGTCCGCCGGCGCCACGTCCAAGTCGAGCCTGGACCGCCTCGCGCTCGGCCTGGAACACCCGGTACCCGCCGGCGCTGAGTTTCCCGCTCGAGGACCGCGGATGACGCGTTGGCACGCGGGTGGCGCGTTGGCAACGGAATCGCGGCGCAGGCGCGTCAGGGGGGCCGGCAGCAGGACGTTGCCGGGGGCACTCGCCCACCGCGGGTCGCTCGTCAGCGGCACGCAGGCGACGGTACGGATGGCGCTCCGGTTGCAGGCGTCCCCCTGGACGAGCCTCGCCACCTGCCGCGCGGTGGCTTCCTTCCGGGTTCTGGCGGGCGGCATCGAGCGCCAGGCCGAACCTCGAATCATCCCTGCGACGCACCAGCCGCCCCGATCGCCGCCACCGCGCCCGCGTTCTCCAGCGCCGAGAGGTCCCCCGGATCACGGCCGAGGTACGCTGCACGCGCCACGCGCCGCATGATCTTGCCGCTGCGGGTGCGGGGCAGCTCGGGGACCGCGATCACGGCCGCCGGGCGGAGCGGCTTGCCCAGGTCGCGCACGATCCGCTCCGCGATCTCGCCCATCAGCGCCTCGTCCGGGGTAACCCCAGGCCGCAGCACCGCCAGCACCACCACGGCCTCACCCTTGCGCTCGTCGGGCACCCCGATCGCCGCCGCCTCGATCACCGCCGGATGGCCGCACGCCGCCGCCTCGACCTCGGCCGGCCCGACCCGCTTGCCGGCCACCTTGAGCGTGTCGTCCGAGCGTCCGTGGAGGTACCAGTAGCCGTCGTGATCGATCAGTGCCCAGTCGCCGTGCACCCAGGTGCCCGGCAGCCGTCGCCAGTACGTGTCGAGGTAACGCTCGCGCTCGCCGCCCCAGAAGCCGCGCGTCATGCCCGGCCAGGGCGCGCGCAGCACGAGCTCGCCGACCTCGCCCCGCACGGGCGTCCCCTCGGCGTCCACGACGTCGGCGGCCATCCCGATGCAGGGCCCGTTGAACGAGGTGGGCCGGATCGGGCGCAGGAGCGTGCAGCCCAGGATGCCCCCGCTGATCTCCGTCCCGCCCGAGTAGTTCACGATCGGCAGGCGGGAGCCGCCGACGACGCGGAAGTACCACCACCAGGGTTCGGGGTTCCACGGCTCTCCGGTGGACCCAAGGACGCGCAGGCTCGACAGGTCGTGCGCGCGGACCGGCTCCTCGCCGTGGACCAGCAGCGCGCGGACGAGCGTCGGGCTGACGCCTAGGTGGGTCACCCGGTGGCGCGCGGCGAGGGCCCAGAGCCGGTCGGGCCCGGGCCAGTCGGGCGCCCCCTCGTACAGCACGAGTCGGGCCCCCAGCAGCAGCGCGCCGCTGATCGCCCAGGGGCCCATCATCCAGCCGAGGTCGGTGAACCAGAAGAGCGCGTCGCCGGCCCGCAGGTCGAAGGTGTGGGCGAGGTCCTGTGCCGACTTGATCGGGAAACCGCCGTGTACGTGGACGGTGCCCTTGGGTGCGCCGGTGGTGCCCGACGTGTAGATCACCATGTACGGCGTCTCGGGGTCGGTGAGTGCCGTTTCACGGAGTGGCCCGAGACCCTCGGCGGCGAGCTCCTCGTCCCACCAGCGGTCACGCCCGATCTGCCAAGGGAGCGCGCCGTGCCGGCCGACCAGGCGACGCACGACGAGCACGCGCCCCACGGTGGGCGACTCGGCGAGGGCGGCGTCCGCGACCTCCTTGAGCGGCACCACCTGGCCGCGGCGCAGGAAGGCGTCGGCGGTGAGGAGGTGCGTGGCCTCGAATGCATTCAGCCGGGTGGCGACGGCGTGCGCCCCGTACCCCGAGAAGATCGGCGTGAAGACCGCACGCAGTTTTCCAAGCGCGAGCACCGCGATCACGGTCTCGGGCAGCATCGGCAGGAAGATCCCGACGCGCGTCCCCTCGCTCACACCGTTGCGCGCCAGCATCGCCGCTGCGCGGTCTACCTGGTCGCGTAGCTCGGCCCGGGTCAGGCGGCGGATGTCGCCCTCCTCGCCCTCCCAGGCCAGCGCCTCGGCGTCCGGGCCAGAGGTGGCCCACCCATCGACCGACGCCGCGGCGTGGTTGAACGCGCCGCCCGACCACCAGCGTGCCCACTCGATCCCGTCGGTCAGGTCGAGCGTCTGCCGGGGCCGACGTTGCCAGGAGAGGGCGAGATCGTCGACCGCGGCGCCCCAGAACCAGCCCGGATCCGCCATGGAACGTGACTGGAGGATCTCGAGAGTGGGCGCGTCGAGCGCCCGGAGGAGGCCCGCCGCGCGGCTCTCGCGCAGGAGCTCCGGCGATGGACGCCAGGCAGCGTCTGGCACGTCCCGACCGAAGACCGCAGCAGGCCCGTGAGCTGGCGGCTGTCGCATCCGGCTGACCTCGAAGCGACGTGCGCGGTACGCCGCCGGCGTGCGCCGACGGCGCCGCAGGCTCGCGAATCTACACCCGGTGTCGCCAAGGGGGCCGGATTGCGGATCGGCGGGGGGCCGCCACGGGAGGGCGGACTGGCCCCGGGGGCCGACCGACCGGGCTCAACCAGGCCAGACCAGGCGGCCGTCCACCAACGCGAACGGATCGATCAGGAGTGGGTGCGGGTCGTTCATCTCGAAGTCGACGACGATGTCCGCGATCACGGGCGGTGGCGTATCGGCCTCGAAGCTGATGAGCGTCGCCGAGCCGGGCGCCGCGATCAGCTGGTCGTGGCTGCCGAAGAGCCGGATCAGTTCGTCCGCCACGAGCACCAGCGACGACGTCCAGGGCGTCGCCCGCGAGATTCGCACGATCCGACCGCTCAGCGTTCCGCTGGTGACCGCCTCGGGGCCGAGGGCAGCTGCGCGGCCCTGGAGGTTGGCCAGCGCCACGTCGCGGATCTGCTCGGCCGTGCACTCCCACCGTTCGGCGACCGGCGCATCGACGAGGGCGAAGGCACGTCCGAGTTCGAGCCCGAAGACCACGGCGCAACCGGGATCCATCACGGTCCGTACGAGCTCCTCGCCACGGGGGTCCAGGCGCGGCCCAGCCAGCAACGGTAGCAGTCGCGGCCGCGCCCACTCCCAGGGAATGGGCCGGGGCATCTCGCGCGTGGCACGGTGCAGGGAGCGCTGTTCCCGCACGAGGGCGCCGCCGAGGCGGATCATGTCGTGGATCAGCGGTGTGGCGAGGAGCGAACGCCGAGCGAACATGCCGCTAGTCTGCCCTCGCCCACTCAACGCCGGCTTATCAGCACCGTGCCATACGAATGGGCCGGCGGCCACGCCTCGCCGAGAGCGGCGCGGGGCGCGATGGTGCGCGGCCCGCGCGATGGTGCGTGGCCACCTGCTGCTGGCCTGGATGGGCCTGGCCGTCTGCCAAAGCCACGGGCGCGACCCGTGGGCGCGACGTCGCGGCGCCACCTGGCGTACGCTTCGGACGGAGGTGCCTCAATGGCGGACAAGACGCCGAAGCGGCCGCCGAAGCCGAAGCAGCCGAAGAAACCGAAGGCCTGACGGGCTGTTTCGTGCGCCGGGCAGTCACCGGAGCGGCGGGGCCATCCGCACGGCCGCGGCCGTCGGCAACCGGTGGCCACGGCCGAGGCGCAGCAGCGACCGCTGGCCCGGCCCCGCAACACCCGGCGTTGCGGCCACCGCCGAGGCGCCGGGATCGGCCGGGCCTGGCCGCCGTGACGCGTGCCGCTGCGCGGTGCGCGTGGTAGGGTCCGGGGTGGTGGACCTCGAGCTGCCCCCGGAGCACCGACTGCTGAAGGACGCGATCCGCGACTTCCTCGAACGGGAGGTCGAGCCGATCGTGGCCCGGCACGAGCGCGAGCGCCGGTTCCCGGCCGAGATCGTGCGGCGTATCGGTGAACTGGGCTGGCTGGGCATCCCCTATCCCGAGGACGAAGGTGGCGCCGGCATGGACACCCTCGCGTATGCCGTCGCCATCGAAGAGATCGCCCGGACCTGGGGATCGCTCGCGCTGATCGTCGCCGCACACACCAGCCTCGGCTGCGGGCCGCTCCATCTCTTCGGCTCGGCGGCTCAGAAGGCGCGCTTCCTGGTGCCGATGGCGGCCGGTCAGATGCTCGGCGCATACGGCCTGACCGAGCCCGGCGCGGGCAGCGACGCTGGGGCGACGCGTACCACCGCACGCTTCGAGGACGGCGGCTGGGTCCTCGACGGGACGAAGCGCTTCATCACGAACGCCGGCCATGCGCGCACCTACGTCGTTGCGGCACGGACCGGCGACCGGCCGGACGGATCGGCCGAGGTGAGCGCCTTCATCGTTCCCGCGGATACCCCCGGCTTTGCCGTTGGCCGGCTCGAGGAGAAGATGGGCCTGCACGCCTCGGCGACCGGCGAGCTGCACTTCGACCGCTGCCGGATCCCAGCCGAGAATCTCCTCGGCGAACGAGGTGGTGGGTTCCCAATCTTCTTACAGGTCCTCGATGGCGGCCGGATCTCGATCGCGGCGTTGGCGCTCGGGTTGGCGCAGGCGGCGCTCGATGCCGCCACCGCGTACGCGCGCGAGCGCCAGCAGTTCGGCCGGCCGATCGGGACGTTCGAGGGTGTCGCGTTCATGGTCGCGGACATGGCGACCGAGATCGCAGCGGCCCGGGGCCTCGTCTACCGCGCGGCCTGGCTCAAGGATCGGGGCCGCCCGTACCGGCTCGAGGCGGCGCAGGCGAAGCTGTTCGCGTCGGAGGTGGCCTCGCGCGCGACCAACGCTGCGGTGCAGATCCACGGCGGATACGGGTACGTCGAGGAGTATCGCGTCGAGCGCTATCTGCGCGATGCCAAACTCACGGAGATCGGGGAGGGCACGAGCCAGATCCAGCGGCTGGTGATCGCGCGGCAGATCCTGAACCTACGGGTGATCTGAGGAACGAACCGGCGGGCCCCGCGCCGCGGGCCGGTGGCATGGGTAGCACCGCGCCGGCGCTCGCGGGGATACCATCGCTGCTCGTGAAGCGGCTGCCCATCTCGTCGTTGCAGCGGTACCTGACCGTACGCGACAGTCCCCTGTGGCTCGCATCGGTCGGGCTGCTGATGATGGCCCTGACCGGCGTCGTGCAGTCGTTCGGCGATCCGTCACTGGCTCCGGTCGTCGTGCTCGTGATGGGCGGGACGGTCCTGACGATCGTGCTCGGCCGCGTCCTCGTGCGCCACACGCGCTACACGCGGAGACGGCGCATCGCCGTGGCGGTGCTCGCGTTGGTGAGCCTCTTTCCCCTGCTCGGTGCGCTGGCGTTCCTGTTGCTGCCCGCCGCGCTGGCACTGCTCGCAGTCGAACTGGTGGCGCCGCCGCCCGGATCACCGGGTCCGCCGCCCGGCCCGATGCGTCAGCCTTCCGACCCACGCCCGACCGGCTGACCCGTCTGCGGATCCCACCCCCCAGCCTGACCGACCTTGGACGACAGCGGCCGCCCGAGCACGGCGGCGATGAAGCGGGCCGCATCGAGCAGCCGCGGCAGGTCGACTCCGTGGCCGAACCCGAGGCCGTCGAGTAGGTAGACTAGGTCCTCGGTCGCCAGGTTGCCGGCCGCGCCGGGGGCGTACGGGCACCCGCCGGTGCCCCCCGTCGACGCGTCGAAGCAGCGGACGCCCGCGTCGAGACCGGCCACCACGTTCGCCACCGCGGTCCCGCGCGTATCGTGGAAATGGAGCGCCACTCGCTCCATCGGGATCCCCGCCGCGGTGGCTCGCGCGAGCAGCGCTCGCACGTGCGACGGCACGGCGACACCGACCGTGTCCCCGAAGCAGATTTCGTCCACGCCGAGATCCAAGAGCCGCTCGGCGACGCGCACCGCGCGCTCGGGCTCGACCCGCCCGGTGTAGGGACAGCCGAAGGCGGTCGAGACGTATCCGCGCCGCCACCAGCCGAGCCCACCCGCCCGCTCCAGCACTGTGGCGAACGTTTCGAGCGAGGCGTCTACGCGCATCCCGATGTTGTGCTCCGCAAAGGCGTCCGTGGCTGCGGTGAAGACCGCGATCGCGTCGGCTCCGGCGCTCGCGGCCCGTTCGAGACCGCGCAGGTTCGGCACGAGAACCGGATAGCGGACGCCCCGGCGGCGCGGCAGGAGGGGCAGCAGCGCATCGGCATCCGCGAGCTGCGGCACCGCCCGGAGTGCCACGAAGCTCGTGGCCTCGATCTCACGAAGCCCGGCCGCGACCAGCAATTCGATGAAACGGCGCTTCTCCACGGTCGGGACAGGCCGCGCCTCGTTCTGCAGGCCGTCGCGCGGTCCCACCTCGTAGATGCGGACGTATTCGCGACCCAGGTTCCCGCCGGGGCCGTCGGAGGCGCTCATCGCTCGCGGCCTGTGGCCCGTCGCGCCGCTCGCGTCGGCCGACCCGACCCGATCACGCGGCCGTCCGACGTCGCGCCGCCCCGCGCGTCCCTGCCCGCGCCGTGGCCATCGTCCGCCGTCGCGCCGCCCTGGGCGCCGATCACGGCCAGCAACTGCCCCCCGCTCACCTGGTCGCCGGGCCGCACGAGTAGGTCCGTCACGATTCCCGGCCGAGGGGCCGTCACGACCTGCTCCATCTTCATCGCCTCGAGAGTCGCGATCGGGTCGCCCGACGCCACCGCCGAGGACTCGGCGACGTGGACCGCGAGCACGCGTCCCGGCATGGGCGCAGCCACCTCCGACCCGCTTCCAGGTCCGCGTTGCGCCGCCTGTCGCGCGGCGAGGTCGACCTCGGGCGCCGGCGCGATCCGACATGGCACGCTGCACCCCGCGAGGTCGAGGTGGACCGTGCCGTCGGCCAGTATGCAGGGGACGTCGGGCACCGGGTCCCCGTGCGGCCGCCCCACGTCCCGGGCCGGGAGCCGCACCATCCGCTCGTCTGTGCCGCAGCGCAGCCGCACCGCCGGGGGAGCGTTGAGACGCCAGCCTCCGCGCCAGGGATCTCCCGCGCGTGTCGCGGCAGCCTCCTCCAGCAGGAGCCGCGCGGCCAGCTGCCACGCGGCCTCCGGGATGTGGGGTGGCCCCCAGTCCTCGGGCGGCGGCCAGTAGCGTTCGAGTGTGTCGGTGCGGGCCACTCCTTCGCGGACCAGCGGCGAACGCACCAGCCAGCGTAGGAAGCGCAGGTTCGTCGTCAGCCCGAGCACCCGGGTCGCGTCGAGCGCGTCGGCCAGCCGGCCCAGCGCCTCGTCCCGGCCGCGACCCCAGACCGCGATCTTGGCGAGCAGCGGGTCGAAACGGCCGGTCACCTCGTCGCCGACCGCGATCCCGGGCTCCACGCGGACGTGCGGGCCCCGCGGCCAGCGGATGGCTTCGACGCGTCCCGTGGCCGGGAGGAAGCCGGCCGCGGGATCCTCCGCGTAGAGCCGTACCTCAACGGCATGCCCGGCGAGCTCGACGTCGCGCTGTGCGATGCCGAGCCGTTCGCCGACGGCGATGCGAAGCTGGTCCGCGACCAGGTCGCGTCCGGTCACGAGCTCGGTCACTGGATGCTCGACCTGCAGGCGCGTGTTCATCTCGAGGAACCACCACGCGCCGGAGTCGTCCACCAGGAACTCGCACGTGCCGGCCGACGTGTACCCGACTGCGGCGGCGAGTCGCAGCGCCGCAGTCGCGAGCGCTTCCCGCAGCGACCCGTGGACCGTGGGCCCCGGCGCCTCCTCGAGCACTTTCTGGAAGCGCCGCTGGACGGAGCAGTCGCGCTCGCCGAGGTGGATGGCGGCGCCGAAGCCATCGGCGAGCAGCTGGATCTCCACGTGACGTGCCGGTGCCACGTGGCGTTCGAGGAGCAGCCGCTCGTCGCCGAACGCGGTCTGCGCCTCCCGCCGTGCCGCGGCCACGGCCGCTCCCAGTTCCGCCGGCCCGCGCACGATGTGCATCCCCTTGCCACCACCGCCGGTCGCCGGCTTGACGAGCACCGGCAGGCCGATGCGGACGGCCTCCTCCAGCAGCGTCGCGTCCGACTGGTCATCGCCGTCGTAGCCCGGCAGGACCGGGATGCCGAGCGACGCCGCAAGGCGCCGGGCGCCGGCCTTGTCGCCCATCGCCCGGATGGCATCTGGCGGTGGCCCCACCCAGCGCAACCCTGCTGCGAGGACCGCCTCCGCGAACGCGGCCTGCTCGGAGAGGAAGCCGTAGCCGGGGTGGAGGGCATCCGCCCCTACCTGCAGTGCCGCGCCGACGACCGCCGCAGGGTCGAGCAAGTCGAGCCCCGGATCGACGTCGCGGTGAGGCAGCACCGCGTCGATTCCCAGCCGTCTGCAGGTCCGTTCGATGCGGGCCGCGATCTCGCCGCGGTTCGCGATGAACAGGACGCGAAGCGGGCCGGCCGCGGTCCGAGCGCTCACCACGCCCCCATGGTAGCGGTGGGCGCCAGTCAGCCCTCCTGGTGCCGGTACCGCCGTGCCACCGAGATCGTCGCGATCCCCACCACCAGGGCCACCGAGTTCGAGACCACCAGCGCCGGGTTCCGGATCGAGAACCCGTACGCCGCCCAGAGCAGGAAGCCGACCAACAGGACGGACAGATACCCGATCGAAACGTCCGCCGACGATCGTCGTTGGACCATGCGTCTGATCTGGAGCAATGGGCTGATGCCCATGAGCACGCCCCAGGCCGTCGCCACGACGGCAAGCGCATCCATCATGTCTCTCCCGCAAACACGACTGCGCTCTGGCGAACGGGCCACGCTCACTGGATGCCAGGAGGAGCGCACGCGCGGCGATCACGATTGTACGAAGCGGCTGTCCGAAGCGGTGCCTGAAGAAGCGCCATCGGCCCGCCGCCTGCGCCCCTGGCGCCCGCGCGGCCGGGCCTCGGCTGGATGAAACGAGGCTCGGCCAGCTGAGTCGAGCCTTGGCTACATGCGGAAGACGCCGAAGCGAGTCTCAGGGATCGGTGCGTGGAGCGCGGCCTCGATCCCCAGGGCCAGCAGACGCCGGGTGTCGAGCGGGTCGATCACGCCGTCGTCCCAGAGGCGGGCGGTCGCGTACCAGGGCGACCCCTCGCGCTCGTAGGCGTCCAGGATCGGGGTCTCGAACGCCGCCCGATCCGCTTCGGACGGCCAGCGTCCTCCCGGCAGCGACGCTTCCCGCACCGTGGAGAGCACGCGCGCCGCCTGCTGGCCGCCCATCACGCTGATCCGGCTGTTCGGCCAAGACCAGAGGAAGCGCGGCTGGTAGGCGCGCCCCGCCATCGCGTAGTTGCCGGCGCCGAAGCTCCCCCCGACCAGCACGGTGAACTTCGGCACCTCGGCGCACGCCACGGCCATCACGAGCTTCGCGCCGTGCTTGGCGATCCCGCCGGCCTCGTACTCGCGGCCGACCATGAAGCCGGCGATGTTCTGCAGGAAGACCAGCGGCACGCGGCGCTGCACCGCCAGCTCGATGAAGTGCGCCCCCTTCAACGCCGACTCGCTGAAGAGGATGCCGTCGTTGGCGAGGATCGCGACCGGATAGCCTTCCACGTGCGCGAACCCGCAGACGAGGGTCGCGCCGTAGAGCGGCTTGAACTCGTGGAAACGGCTGCCGTCGACGAGCCGCGCGATCACCTCGCGAGCATCCAGCCGGCCCCGGCGCAGGTCGCTCGGGATCACGTCATAGAGGCCGGCGGAGCCGTCGCTCCCATCCGATCCGACCGCCGGAGGCAGCGGCGCCAGGCGCTCCCACGGAGGGTCGGGTGCGGGGCGGGCAAGGTTGCGCACGATCGATCGGCCGAGCGCGAGCGCGTGCTCGTCGTCAAGCGCCTCGTAGTCCGCCACGCCGCTGACTCGGGCGTGCACCTCCGCGCCGCCCAGCTCCTCGGCCGAGACGTTCTCGCCCGTCGCCGCCTTCACCAGCGGGGGCCCGCCCAGGAAGATCGTGCCCGTCCCGCGCACGATCACCGTCTCGTCGCTCATCGCCGGCACGTATGCGCCGCCCGCGGTGCAGCTGCCCATCACGAGCGCGATCTGTGGGATGCCGAGCGCCGACATGCGGGCCTGGTTGTAGAAGATGCGGCCGAAATGGTCGCGGTCCGGGAAGACCTCGGCCTGCAGCGGCAGGTAGGCCCCGCCCGAGTCGACCAGATAGAGGCAGGGCAGGCGGTTTTCGAGAGCGATCTCCTGCGCGCGGAGGTGCTTGCGGACTGTGAGCGGATAGTAGGTGCCGCCCTTCACCGTCGCGTCGTTGGCGATCACGACGCAGGTGGTGCTCTCGATCCGCCCGATTCCCGTGACGATACCGGCCGACGGGACCGCTTCGTCGTAGACACCGTCGGCGGCGAGCGGGCTCAGCTCGAGGAACGCGCTGCCCGGGTCCAGCAGCCGGTCGATGCGCTCCCGGACCGGCAGTTTCCCCCGGGCACGGTGGCGCTCGATCGACGCCTCGTCGCCCCCGGCTCCGCGGCCCGCCACGGCTTC
The DNA here is from genome assembly GCA_021812735.1 of Chloroflexota bacterium. The sequence continues at coordinate 18,890 of JAKAMV010000035.1, forward strand.
CTGGCGCGCCCTCAGCTCGGCCACCAGGGCCTCCATCGCGGCGCGGTTCGCCTGAGCCTCCGGGCTCTGGGGATCGGCGCGACTGCGTAGCACGGGCATGCTGCGGATCATAGCCCGGCGTCGTCCCGCGATCGCGCGGTGACCGACTGGATGTCTCGGCGGCCCCGCCGGGGTGCCGAGACAGCTGGCGTATCGAGCCTGACACTTCGTGATTCGTGGTCATCAAGCCATAGTCATGTGCAAAACGAGGCTGGGCCAGCTAGGATGCGCGAAAGTCGTCGTGAACGTGCCCGAGGTCTGTGTCGCGCCCGCGGGGAACGCAGGAGAGGTGTCATGAAGGTGCTGCTGGTCGGAGCCGGGACCGTCGGCGAGTCGATCGCCAGACTCAGCGCGGGACGCCACTGGCTCGAGCGGATGGTCGTGGCCGACTACGACCTGGACCGTGCACGGCGCGTGGCGGTTGCCGCTGGCGGCGAGCCCACCTTCAGCGCCGCCCAGATCGACGCCTCCGACCGCGCTCAGGTGGCTGGGCTCGCGACGCAACACGGCGTGGACTTGGTGCTGAACGCCGTCGACCCGCGCTTCGTGATGCCCATCTTCGACGGCGCGTTCGAGGCAGGGGTCGACTACATGGACATGGCCACGAGCCTCTCGGTCCCGCACCCGACCGACCCGTACCACCAGACGGGCGTGAAGCTGGGCGACGAGCAGTTCGCCCGCGCTGCAGCCTGGCGCGACCGGGGCCGCCTTGCGTTGGTCGGCATGGGGATGGATCCGGGTCTCTCGGACGTCTTTGCCGCGTATGCGGCAAAGCACCTCTTCGACACGGTCGAGACGGTCGACGTGCGCGACGGCGGCGATCTGCGCATCGAAGGCTACCCGTTCGCGACGGTCTTCTCGATCTGGACGACGATCGAGGAGTGCCTGAACCCGCCGGTGATCTGGGAGCGCGAGCGCGGCTGGTATACGGTGGAGCCGTTCGCCGAGCCCGAGCTCTTCGCGTTCCCCGAGGGGGTCGGCCCCGTGGAGTGCGTCCACGTCGAGCACGAAGAGGTGCTGCTGGTCCCGCGCTGGATCGATTGCCGCCGGGTCACGTTCAAGTACGCGCTGGGAGCCGAGTTCATCGACACGCTGCGCAAGCTGCATGCGCTCGGGCTCGACAGCAAGGAGCCAGTGCGCGTCAAGGGCGTAGCGGTCGCACCGCGCGACGTGGTCGCGGCGGTGACGCCCGACCCGGCCACGATCGGCGACCGGATGGTCGGCAGGGCGATCGTCGGAACGCTCGTGTCGGGTGTGCGGGGCGGGCGGCCGCGCGAGGTCTATCTGTACCAGGCGTCCGATGCGCAGGAGACGATGCGGCGCTTCGGGCTGCAGGTGGTCGGATACCAGACCGGATTCAACCCGGTCCTGGCGATGGAGCTGCTGGCCGAGGGTGCCTGGCACGGCGAGGGCGTGTTGGGACCGGAGGCGTTCGACCCCGACCCGTACGTAGCACTCCTGGACCGGTACGGCATCCATCACGCGATCGAGGAACGGGCAGACCGCGCCTGACGTCGGCCCGGCGCCGTGCGCCGGCGCCCGCCCCCCGTGCCTGCCCGTGTGCCCGACCCCGTGCCCGTCCCCCTGCGGAGCCGTGGGTCGGCGGGCACGGGGTCGTGCCGCACGGCCGTTCGCGGAGCAGCCTTTTTCCCCGGCCAGTGCCGCCATCCGGCACTTCTGGCTCGCCGCCCTGGGTCCCTTGCTGCAGCCGCGCCCCGGCAGAACGATGACGGCGATTGCGATGGCCAGGCCGAGGGGGCGGGGCGCGGGCTGACGGCGACCGCCGCCGGGCTGCCTCCCGCTGCGGGCCGACGCCCGTTGTCGAAGAGATGGGAGGTTGCCGGTGACCCAGGACCAGCTGGCCCCACCAGCGGTCGCCGATCCGGGTCGGGGGTTCCTCGCGGAAGTGGTCGCCCGCGCGGGAACGGCCGCGCGGCTCGAGCTGTGCATCCAGTGCGGCGTCTGCGGTGGCTCGTGCCCATCGGCGGACGAGATGGACCAGACGCCGCGGAGCCTCTTCGCGATGATCCGCGCGGGCATGCGGGAGCACGTCCTGCGCAGCACCACGCCGTGGCTGTGCGTCTCCTGTTACCGCTGCACGGTTCGCTGTCCCCAGGGCGTACAGGTGACGGACGTGATGTACGCGCTGAAGGCGATGGCGGTGGCGCAACACACGTACCTGAACGCAACCGCCGCGGACTTCTCCCGAGCCTTCGTCTGGAACGTCGAGACGTTCGGACGGAGCTTCGAGGCGGGTCTCAGCGCCCGCCACTATCTGCGCCACTACCTGACGCGGCTCCCGGCGGTGGCTCCGATGGGGATCGGCATGCTGCGCAGTGGCCGCCTGAGGCTCCTGCCTCCACGGCGGATCCGCGGCATCGCTGACCTGCGGCGGATCCTGGTCTGCGCCAAGGCGCTGGAGGCTGCGGCGTGACCAGATACCTGTACTACCCGGGCTGCTCGATGGAGAGCAGCGCTCGTGCGTATCGTGACTCGCTGGCGGCGATTGCCGGGCCGCTGGGGATCGACCTGCGCGAGATCGACGACTGGAACTGCTGCGGAGCGACCGAGTACCTCGGCCTGAGCCGGCTCCCGGCCTACGCCCTGATTGCCCGCAACCTCGCGCTCGCCGAACAGGTGCGCGACGGCTCGGAGGTCCTCGTCGCGTCCTGTAGCGCCTGCTTCCTCAACCTGTCCAAGGCCAACCATGCCATGGCCGAGAGCGCGGCGTTCAGCGCCCAGGTCAACGAGGCGCTCGCCGCCGGCGGTCTGCACTACACCCCCGACGCCGTCAAGGTGCGGCACCTCCTCGACGTGATCGTCCGTGAGGTCGGGCTCGATGCCGTGCGCCGCCGGGTGACGCGGCGCCTGTGCGGGCTCAAGCTGGCTCCGTACCTCGGCTGCATGGTGCCACGGCCCGACTACGACGGACGCTGGACCGACCGCGAGCGGCCGAGCGAACTCGATCGCCTGCTCGTCGCGCTCGGCGCGGAGGTCGTGGACTACCCGCTCAAGACCGAGTGCTGTGGTGGGCACATGACCCAGATCGGCCCGGAGACGGCCTTTGCGATGATCCGGCGCTTGGTAGACGGGGCGGAACGAGCTGACGCCGACCTGATGGTCACGGTGTGCCCGATGTGCCAGATGAACATCGACGCGTTCCAGCAAGAGATGAACGCGCATTTCCGGACCAGCTACCAGATGCCGATCGTCTTCTTCACCCAAGTGATCGGCCTGGCGTTCGGCATCGCGCCCGAGGCCCTTGGCTTCGGACGGGAGCTGGTCGACGCGCGGCCCGCCCTGGCGCACATCTCGGATGCGCCTGCGCCGCCACCCGAACCGGCCCGGGTGCGGCGTCCGCCGCGTCCCAAGGGCCCGGCGCTGCCGATGCCGGTGATGCCCGAGCGCGGGGACGGAGCAACATGACCCACGCTGGCAACGGGGGACCTCGCCCCGAGACCGCGTCCGCGGCGGCCGGCGACCCGCGGATCGGCGTATACGTCTGCCACTGCGGCAGCAACATCGCGGGGACGGTTGACGTCGCGGCGGTACGTGACTGGGCCGCCACGCAGCTGCGGTCACGTGGCGTGGTGGTGGCCCAGGACTACCGCTTCATGTGCTCCAGCCTGGGCCAGGAGCTGATCGAGCGGGAGATCCGGGAAAAGGGCATCAACCGCGTGGTGGTGGCGGCCTGTTCACCGCACCTGCACGAGGGCACGTTCCGCACGGCCTGCGAACACGCCGGCCTGAACCCCTACCTTTGCGAGCTCGTCTCGATCCGCGAGCAAGATTCGTGGGTCCACGCGGATCGCGCCGCAGCGACGGAGAAAGCGAAGGCGATCGTCGCGGGCGGTGTCGAGCGCGTCCGGCACGATGCGGAGTTGGTGCCGCTGCGGGTCCCCATCCATCCGGCCACGCTGGTCGTGGGCGGGGGGATCGGTGGCATCTCCGCCGCCCTGGAGCTCGCCAACGCCGGCTATCCCGTCTATCTCGTCGAGCGCGAGCCGTCGCTGGGCGGACACATGGCGCAGTTCGACAAGACGTTTCCGACGCTCGACTGCTCCGCCTGCATCCTGACCCCGCGCATGGTGGAAGCGGGCAGCCACCCCAACATCACGCTCCTGACCTACAGCGAGGTCGAGCGCGTCGAGGGGTACGTGGGCAACTTCACGGTGACGATCCGCCGGCGCGCGCGCCAGGTGGACGAATCGCTCTGCACCGGCTGCGGCATCTGTTGGGAGAAGTGCCCCGTCGCCGTGATCGACACGCAGTTCGAGGCGGGGCTGGGGTACCGCAAGGCCATCTACGTGCCGTTCCCCCAGGCGGTCCCCAAATTCCCCGTGATCGACCGCGACAACTGCACGTACTACGAGCGCGGGACGTGCCGGGCCTGCGAGAAGTTCTGCCCGCCGCAGGCAATCCGGTTCGACCAGGACGACGAGCTGCTCACGGTCGATGTGGGCGCCATCGTGCTGGCCACCGGTTTCAGGTTGTTCGACGCGCGGCGCGTCCCGCAGTACGGCTACGGCCGCCTGCCGAACGTCTTCTCCAGCCTCGAGTTCGAGCGCCTCTCCAACGCGGCGGGCCCCACGGGCGGCCGGGTGGTGCTGCGGGACGGGGTGACCGAGCCCCGGGCGGTGGGCATCGTGCACTGCGTCGGCAGTCGGGACCGCGCCTACAACCGGTACTGCTCGGCCATCTGCTGCATGCAGAGCTTGAAGTTTGCGCACCTGGTCAGAGAGCGCACCGGGGCGACCGTCTACGAGTGCTACATCGACATGCGCACGCCAGCCAAGGGGTACGACGAGTTCTATCAGCGACTGATCGAGGAAGGCACGCTCTTCGTCCGCGGCAAGGTCGCTGCGATCAGCGAAGGAGGCCCCACGCCGGAGGAAGCGGGTCGGCTCGTGATCCAGGTGGAGGACACGCTCGTCGGCCGGCAGCGGCGCATCCCGGTCGACATGGTGATCCTCTCGAACGCGCTGGAGCCGCAGGCGGATGCCCGTGAGGTCGCCAAGCGTTTCGGTATCTCGTGCAGTCTCGATGGCTGGATGATCGAGCGTCACCCGAAGCTCGACCCGGTCGCCACGATGACCGAGGGCGTCTTCGTGGCGGGTGCCGCCCAGGGTCCCAAGGACATCCCGACCACGGTGGCCCAAGGCGCGGCGGCCGCGGCCCGCGTGCTCGGCCGGATCCAGCAGGGCGAGATGGCGCTCGAGCCGATCCGCGCCAGCGTCGATGCGGTGCGCTGCTCGGGCTGCCGCATCTGCAACAACCTCTGCCCCTTCAACGCCATCACGTTCGACGAGGACCGCATGAGCACCGAGATCAACCCGGCGCTCTGCCAGGGCTGCGGCACGTGCATCGCCGCCTGTCCGGCTGGGGCCATCAGCGGCACGGTCTTTGGGACCGCGCAGATCCTCTCGCAGATCGACGGGCTGCTCCTGCGGACCGCAGCGGCCACGGCGGAGCCGGCCGTCTCGGTCCAACTCGAAGGGGTGCCGGCATGAGTGCCCCGCCGAGCGCGGCGCCGCCCCTGCCGCTTCCCGCAGCGCTGTCGCCCTCGCCGCCGGCCGCCCCGGTCGGAGCAGGCGCCCGGGCGGCCGAGGGTCGCTTCGAGCCGGTCGTGATCGGCTTCACCTGCAACTGGTGCAGCTACCGTGCGGCCGATCTGGCCGGCACCTCGCGTCTGAAGTACCCGCCCAACATCCGGCTGATCCGGCTCATGTGTTCGTGCCGGCTCGACC
>JAKAMV010000705.1 GCA_021812735.1 Chloroflexota bacterium
CCCACCCCCGGGATCCGAAGACGGCCTGGGTCCTGCCGCTCACCACGCCCGAGCACGGCCGGTACACGCCCGACGCCAAGGCTGCGGTCTGGCGGACGCGCGACGGCGGCGCCTCGTGGGAGCGGCTCTCGAACGGCCTGCCGCAGGAGAACGCGTGGCTGTCGGTCCTGCGCGAGGCGATGGGCGTCGACTCGCTCGACCGGCCAGGCGTCTACTTCGGCTCGCAGTCGGGACAGCTGTTCGCGTCACCGGACGAGGGCGACACCTGGCGCGAGATCGCCTCGTTCCTGCCCCAGATCGCCTCGGTCGACGCCGCGGTCCTGGCGGACTGAGCGGCGGGGAGCTGTCGAAGCGATGGCTGAGGTGCGGCTGCCCGGCAACCTCGTGGACCTGTTCCCCGGAACGCCCCGGCGGCTGGAGCTGCGGGGCGGCACGGTGCGCGAGGTGCTGGCCTCGCTCGACGCCCGGGTGCCCGGCATGCACGACCGGCTGCTGACCGCGGGCCCCGAGATCCGGGAGCACATCAAGGTGTTCGTCGACGGGCGGCAGGCGGAGCTGGCCACGCCGGTCACGCCGGATTCCGTCGTGCACGTGATCCCGGCGGTGTCGGGGGGATAGGTCCAACGCTCGTCTCGGCGTTGCCGAGACGGGTTCGGGCGCCGTCGCCCCGCGCTCGCCGACGGGTAGCGCACCCGGAAGGCCGTCCAGCCCGGCCCGGAGGTGATGCTGACCTCGCCCTCGTCTGCCTCTACCAGCTGGCGCACGATCGCGAGGCCGATACCGGCGCCGCTGCGCGCCCGGTCCCGCGAGGGCTCCACGCGGTAGAAGCGGTCGAACACGCGGGAGATGGCCTCCGGGGGGATGCCCGGCCCTGAGTTGCCCACCACGATCTCGATCCACGTGCGGCCGTCGCGGCCTCCGTGGGAGCCGGCGGCCCTCGAATCGCCGGCCACCAGCGACGCCACGGCGACGCGGCCGCGGTCGGGCGTGTACCGCTCGGCGTTCTGGAGCAGGCTCGCGAGCACGCCGGTCAGCGCGTCCGGGCGCACGCGCGCGATCGCGGGTCCGGGGGCGTCAGCCTTGAGGGCGACCGACCGCCGGGCCAGGGCCGGCACCACCAGTTCCGCCGCGCTCCGCAGGGCGGCTGCCACGTCGACCTCGACTGGCCCGGTCCGCACGGCAGTCCACGGGGCTCCGGCCGGCACGTCGAGCGAGGCCGCGAGCCGCCTCACGCCGCCTCGCCATGCGCCCCGTCGCACGGCCCGGCGAGTCTGACCGCCGTCCCGATCGCCGGGACCGCCCGCCGGCAGCGCCCCGCCGGTCCAGGAGGATCTCCCTGATGCCCCGTCGTCTCGCACCGCCCTCACCGCCACCGCCCTGCTCACGTCCCTCGCCGCAAGCTCGGTCTTCGCCGGCAGCGCGCCCCGCATCGGCCGCTACGCCGAGGGCACCCTGTGGCGGACTGAGGGGACGCCCACCGACTTCGCGAACACCGGCGCCCCGGCCTCGTCCCTCGAGGCGATCTACGCACTGGGCGACGGGCTGGTCAACGTGGCCGCGGCCGCGCCCGGCGACCCCGGGTTCCGAGGCGGGCGCCGGACGGTCCTGCCGATCACCTGGAACAGGACGCCTGTGCAGCTGACCGGTGGCGACCAGGCGCTCGTCTACGCCTCGGCCGGGATGCTGACGATCGTGTCGACGCCCGTCAAGGAGTTCGCGTGCCCGGTGATCCCCTGATCCAGGGCTGATCGCCCGACCCGGCGCGGCACGGCGGCTCGCCTCGCATGGCAGACCACCCTGCATCGTCGCGCCGCCTCCGCCGCTCGGCCTGCCCGTCTGGGGCGGCGACCCGCCCGTTCCCCGGGGCCTGCCCGGCACGCTCCCGCCCGCGTCACCTACCATCGGTCCTCCAACATGACGACGGGAGGACCCGAGAACCCAATGGTCGCACCCGAGATGGCGCCAATGACGCCGCGCCGGTCCAGGGTCCAGCGGCCGAGCCGCGAGGCCGTCGCGCTCATCGGCATCGCCGTCGCGGTGGTGGTGGTCATGCTCGCCTTCCTCGGCGCGGACCCCGCGTTCGGCGTCACGACGAGCAACGGGCCCTTCACCGACGAGTCGTGGGACGTCATGAACGCCCGGAACTTCGTGCTCCTGGGCATGTGGGCGACCGATGACTGGACGCTCCACCTGGTGAACCTGCCGTTCAGCGTCAGCGCGGCCGCCGTGTTCAGCGTCTTCGGGGTGGGCATCGAGCAGGCCAGGCTGGTCCCGATCGCCGCCACCGGCATGACGGTCGCTGCGCTCGGGCTCGGGCTTCGGCGCTGGATCGGCGCAGGACCGGCAGCCCTCGCCGCCGTGGCCTACGGCGGGGCGACGCTCGTCCTGTTCTACGGCAGGCTCGCGTTCCTCGAGCCGATGGTCGCGATGTGGCTGACGCTCGGGGCGCTGGCCGTCCTGCGCGCGCGGTCGGACTCCTCCCTCCGGCTCGGGATCCTGGCGGGCGGGCTGCTCGCGCTGGGCGTCGGCACCAAGCCTTCCGCGCTCGCCGCGGTGATCGGCATCCTGGCCGCCGTCGCGATCGCGGGCCGGAGGGAGCGGCCCGTTCGTCGCTGGGTCGGCGGTGCCGGCCTCTCGGTCGTGGCGCTCGGCCTCGCCTGGGCCGTGCTCATCTGGCTGCCGAACCGGTCGGCGATCAGCGACGTGCTCCGCATCTGGGCCTCAGAGCCGATCATCGCCCCGTTTGGAACGGTCCTCCACCGGGTCGCGACGTACCCCGCCTCCGACGGGTTCGTGGCGCTCTCGATCCCGCTCCTGGCTGCCGGTGGCGTCGGCTGGGGGATCGCGGCCGCCCGCTGGCGAACGTTGGGGCCAGAGGTGCGGCTGCTGCTCGCGGGTGCTACCGGCTGGCTGGTGCTCGGCTTCGGCCTGCTCGCCGTGGCGCCCTATCGGCCCAACCGCTATGAGGTGCCCCTGCTGCCGGCACTCGCGATCCTGGTCGGGATCGGCGCCCGTGGAGCGTCAGGCGTCATCACGCGGCGCGCCCCCGGCCGCGCGGGGGCGGTCGGCGTCGCCCTTGCGCTCGTGCTCGTCGTCCCGGGCGCGATCTCCTACGCATCCTGGATGGGCAGCGCCACGTACCGCCTGCCGGCTGTCCAGGCGCAGCTGGCGGCCGAGATTCCAGCCGGGAGCGTGACCCAGGGGGACTACGCGCCGGCGTTCGCGATGCGCGCGCGCGCCACCACGATCGTGAGCCGGCCCGCCACCCACATCTCGCCGGGAGACCTCTATGCAAGCCGCGGCGTCCGCTGGTTCGTGGGCCATGCACACGACGCCCCCGTGTGGGCCAAGCTGCACCGGGCGGCTTGGGACGGGCGACAGCAGGTGCTCTGCACCCCGTGGGGGAGCGAGCCGGTGTGCGTCTGGCGCCTGCCCTGACCTTCCGCCCCTGGGGCCCCGGCCCGTGCGTGGCAGGCGGTCTCGTCCCCGGGCGATCAGGGTGTCGCCGTCGACAGCAGCGGAACCTTCCCTGTCCGTCCAGCCCGGTCTAGCCAGGCGCCCTGCGTGCCGAGCGCGCGAACCCGCGCCCACGACCCGTCGAGCGCCACCGCGACCAGCGGAGCCGGCACTCGCGCTGCCAGGTACTCGAGCGTGCGGTCCAGCACGGCGCGCCGGCTCCCCCTCGCCGGCACCAGCACGAGCGCCGCCTCAGTCGCCGCCACCGCTTCGGCGACCCCCGCGGGCCCATACCGGCTGGGCAGCCACACGCCGACGATCAGGCCGGGCGCGGTCACGGCACGGGCCTCCTCGAGGAGCAGGTCGCCGTCACGGGTGCCGGTGTGCGTGCGCGCGACGCCAAGATCGACCGGCGGGAAGAACAGTCGCGGTCGTGCTCGCGGAGGCCCGTCGTCGCGGGCGCCGACGACGCAGAACAGGAGCGTCCCGCCGATGCGCAGCGCGGCCTGCGCGGCCAGCTCGCGCACCGGGGCGTAGCGGGGATCCGACCCGTCGTCGGTGATCGCAACGACGGTGGCGGCCGACGGCAGCCGGGCGATGAGCTCGGTGATGGCGGACGAGGAGGAATCGGCGAAGGCGGTCATGGCTCGGGACACTGGTCTGCGCCTCCGGTTCGTGGCAGGGTCGTTGCACACAGGATCTGCGGCCAACCTTTCGCCTCGGTTACGCCGGACACCCTGATGACGTCGGCGTCACGACCGCGCTACGATCGCCGCCCACACCCCGACTGCTCGCCCGAGGCCGCTCGTGACCGCTGCGTCCCCATCCGACGATCCCAGGCCCAGGACGTTCACGGTCGCTCCCGGCCCATACCCGTTCGCCCCGCGCGTCCCGGGTTCCGCGGCCACCGACATCCCCGGCCTCGACACGGCGGTCGCCCAGGTCCGCGCCAACGCCGCGTCGTGGACCCGCGCCACGCCCGACTTCCGCGTGCGCCTCCTCGACGAGGTGCTTCGCGCGACGCTGCCCGTGGCCGGCCGCTGGACGGACATGGCCAGCCGCCACGAGGGCCTCGACCCCGCGTCGCCGGATTCAGCAGAGGAGGCGATCGTGGGGCCCTACGTCTTCGCGCGTGGTGCCCGCCTGCATCGGGACGCTATCCGGGACATCGACCGCCGCGGACGGCCCGCGATCCCCGGCGGCGCCCGGCGCCTGGCCGACGGCCGCGTCGCAGCGAGGGTGATGCCGGCGGGCCTCACCGACCGGCCGCTCTACCTTGGCACCACGGCCGACGTGTGGATGGACCGCGGGGTCACGCTCGACGAGCTGCCCGCCACGATGGCCGCGCACTACCGGACGCAGCCCGAGCCGCGCGTCTGCCTCGTGCTCGGCGCCGGCAACGTGTCATCGATCGGGCCCCTCGACGTGCTCCACAAGCTGTTCGTCGAGCTCCAGGTGGTCGTGCTCAAGGTCCACCCGGTGATGGCCCACCTCGGGCCTGTCCAGGAGGACCTGCTCGCGCCGCTGATCCGCGCCGGCGTCCTGCGCGTCGTCTACGGGGACGCCGCCGAGGGCGCGCACCTGGTCAACCACCCGCTCGTGGACACCCTCCACGTCACGGGCTCGGACCGCACGTACGAGGCGATCGTCTTCGGCACCGGGCCCGAGGGCGAAGCGCGCAAGCGACGCGACGAGCCGCTGCTCACCAAGCCGTTCACAGCCGAACTGGGCAACCTGACGCCGATCATCGTGGTGCCCGGGCGCTGGAGCCCGTCCGACCTCGAGTACCACGCGACCAACATCGCCACCATGCTGGTCAACAACGCAGGGTTCAACTGCACCACGCCGCGGGTGATCGTGACTGCGCGGGGCTGGCCGCTCCGGGTGGCGCTGATGGACCGCGTCCGGGCCCGCCTCGACGCGCTCCCGTCGCGCGCTGCGTTCTACCCCGGC
>JAKAMV010000706.1 GCA_021812735.1 Chloroflexota bacterium
GGGCGTGTCCGGCAACGTCCCGTTCGCGGCGGCCTACGCCACCGTGCCGGTGCTGATCATGGCCCTCTACCTCATCGTGGCGCGCCGGCTCGGCGCCTTCGAAGCGCTCTAGGAGGACGGCGTGGGACGTCGGCTGGTGGGCCTCGCGACCGTCGCCGTGTTCGCGTTCCTGTACCTGCCGATCCTCACGATCTTCCTGTACAGCTTCAACGCGGACCGCGGCCAGTCTTGGCCGATCACCGACTGGACGCTCCACTGGTACGCCGACGCGGTCGCGAACCAGGACATCCTCGACGCGCTGGTGCTGACGCTCCAGGCCGCGGCCAGCGCCACCGTGGTGGCCCTCGTCCTCGGCTCGCTGGCGGCGTTCGCCGTGCACCGGTTCCGGTTCTTCGGCCGCGAGGCGGTGTCGTTCGTGCTGCTGCTGCCGATCGCCCTGCCGGGGATCGTGACCGGCATGGCCCTCAACGCCACCTACAACACCGCGCACATCCCGTTCAGCCTCGCGACGATCATCATCGGCCACGCCACCTTCTGCGTGGTGACGGTCTACAACAACGTGGTGGCGCGCCTGCGGCGCTCGTCCCGTTCCATCGAGGAGGCCTCCATGGACCTTGGCGCGGACACGTGGCAGACCTTCCGGTTCGTCACCTTGCCGGTGATCCGGACCGCGCTGCTTGCGGGCGGCCTGCTGGCCTTCGCGCTCTCGTTCGACGAGGTGATCGTCACCACCTTCACCGCCGGCACGCAGCAGACCCTGCCGATCTGGATCCTCGCCAACCTGCGCCTGCCCAACCAGCGACCGCTGGTGAACGTGGTGGCCGTGCTGGTGATCCTCGCCTCCGCCGTCCCCGTCTACCTCGCCCAGCGCTTGACCCGAGAGAGCGGCCCGACGGGGCGGACCTAGCCGACGGGTCCGGCCGCAGCCAGCGGCCGCCCCCGGTGCCGCAGGCGGCGGGCTACCAGCGCCGACTGGACGCCTCGGCAGGGACGTCCACGCGACCCGCGCTCGCGGCCATCACGGCCACCGCTTGGCTGTGTCGATGACCAGGACCAGGACCAGCGCCATCCAGGGGACGAGCGCCTCGGCTGCGCCCCGCATCCGACTCCGCATGGGTGCCTCCTCGCCCGGCATGCCGGGCGGAGCTGCCGCGGGCGATCGCTCTTCGGGTGCCCTCGACCTGGTCCGCGGACCGCGGAGCCTACGCGGGCGCACTTAGCGGCGGCTTACGCGCGGCGGTTGGGCGTGCGCGGGGCTGACCGACGGCGACACCGACGGCGATCGGGCACCCGCGCGATGGTGCCCGAGGCGGAGGCGCCCGCTCGGCGAGGCGAGGATCACATCCCCTGCGGCGTGAAGTTCGGGTCGAGGTACTTGTCCGGGTCGTCCTTGAACTCCAGCAGGCAGCCCTTCCCGCAGAACCAGTAGGTCTCTCCGTCGTGCTCGAGCGACAGCTGGGACTTCTCCGTGTCCACGTCCATGCCGCAGACGGGGTCCTTCACGATGGCCATGGTCGAATGCTCCTCGGTTGCCGGCTTTGAGGACGCCCGCCCGGCGCGCGGGTGCCCCCGAGGCTACCCCAGGCGGGAGTACGATGCGCGCATGGACCCCGCACACTTGGAGAGAGTCCGTGCTGCCCTGCTCGACGAGCGGGCACGCCTCCAGGCCGAGCTGCGCGAGATGACGATCGACGCGCCCGACCCGATGACCTATGGGTCGCAGGCGGCCGCGGCGAGCCAGGTCTTCGCCCAGCAGCGCGATCTCGCCCTGCGGGAGCACGACGAGCAGTTGATCGCCAGCGTGGACGGGGCGCTCGCCCGCCTCGACGCGGGCACGTAGGGCGGCTGCATCACCTGCGGCGAGCCGATCGCGCCCGAGCGCCTGGAGGCCCTGCCAGCGGCCGCCCACTGCATCGAGTGCCAGAAGAAGGCGAACCTCGGGCGGCATCGGTGAACGGCGGCGCCGTCGACGACGCGACGCGCCTGGTCACGATCGACGACATCCGCGCGGCGGCGCGGGTCCTCGCGGGCGTCGCCCTCCACACGCCGCTCGTGCCGTTCGGGGCGTCCGGGCGACGCCAGTGGCTCAAGGCCGAGTCACTGCAGCCGATCGGTGCGTTCAAGCTGCGCGGCGCCTACCACGCCGCCGCGGTTCTTCCGGCGGACGAGCGCGCGCGCGGCCTCATCACCTACTCGTCGGGCAACCACGCCCAGGGCGTGGCGCGGGCAGCGAGGCTGTTCGGCGTCCCGGCGGTCATCGTCATGCCCTCCGACGCGCCGCCGCTCAAGAAGGCCCGGGTCGAGGCCGACGGCGCCGAGGTCGTGGTCGTGGGCACGGCCTCGGACGAGCGCCGGCGAGTGGCCGAACAGATCGCCGCCGAGCGGGGGCTCGCGATCATTCCGCCCTTCGACGACCGCCGGATCGTGGCCGGGCAAGGCACCTGCGGCCTGGAGATCGCCGAGGACGTGCCCGACGTCGCGGCCGTGCTCGTGCCGGTGGGCGGCGGCGGCCTGGCCGGCGGCGTGGCGGCGGCGGTCCGGGCGCTGGCGCCGCGGGCGAGGGTCATCGGCGTCGAGCCCGAGTTGGCGGCCGACGCGCGGGAATCGCTCGAGGCCGGGCAGATCGTCCGCTGGGAGGCAGAGCGGGTCCGCCGAACGATCGCGGACGGGACGCGAACTCAGTCGATCGGTCGGCTCAACTTCGCCCACCTCTCGGCCCAGATGGAGCGGATCGTGACGGTGACCGAGGCGGAGATCGCCGCAGCGGTTCGCCTCGCCGCCGAGGAGGCGCGCCTGGTGGTGGAGCCGTCGGGCGCCCTGCCGGTGGCCGCGATGCGGTTCCACGCGGCGGAGCTGCGGCTCGACCCCGCCGACGGACCCGTCGTGGGCGTGGTGTCGGGCGGCAATGTGGACCCGGATCGCTACCTCGAGTATCTGGCCACGCCGGTGCCCGCCGAGGGCTGACGGCCCCGGCACGGGGCGGCCATCGATCCAGCCGTCGCGACGGCACGCCCTCCGAGGGCGGCGCCGTCGGGCCGCTGATCCGCCTCGCACGTGGGCGCCCGTGTCGCGGTCGACGGCACGCGTCCCACGCGGCGGGCCGCGCGGCATGGCCTGGCCAGGCCGTTGGACCCCCATCTGCCGGTGGCCGTCTATCATGGGCGCCGGATCGCGGCCCTGGACCAGCGGACTGGCGGGCGACCGATCGCACGAGAGGTGACGATGAGCGCCGACGCCGCCGCCATGCCCGCCGTGGCGAGACGCGCGCAGACGGGACGCCACACCGCCCGCGGGCTGGGGAACCCGGTCCTGGGCATGCTCCTGTTCATCACCTCGGAGGTGATGTTCTTCGCCGGGCTGTTCGCCGCCTACTTCTCCATTCGGGCCGCCCACACGGAGGTCATCAACGGCGTCACGACCCAGGTCTGGCCGCCCACCGCGGACGTCGGCATTCTCAACCCGTGGCGCCTGACAACCGAATCGGGGGCGCCCAATGTCATCGTCCTCGCGACCGCCATCCTGATCGTGTCGTCGTTCGTCTGCCAGTGGGGCGTGAGGGCGATCCGGCGCGGCGACCAGCGCACCTTCGTCCGGGCCATGAGCCTCACGCTCGTGATGGGCGTCGTCTTCCTGCTGCTCCAGGCATACGACTACAGCGTCCTGATGAGCGAGGGCCTGACGATGAGCTCCGGCCTGTTCGGGTCCACGTACTTCACCCTGACGGGCTTCCACGGGCTCCACGTCCTGGGCGGCGCCCTGATGCTCGCCCTGGTGGTCTACCGGGGCCGCGCTCGGCAGTTCAACGCCCGGCGCCATGACATGGTCGAGGCGGTGTCGCTGTACTGGCACTTCGTCGACGTCGTCTGGGTCGTCCTGTTCTCGGTGCTGTACCTGGTGTAGCGCGGGCGTGCTCGCGAGGGCCGTCCACGTGCAGGCGTCCACCCCGCTCCGGTTCGCGCCCGACGGCCCGTTCGACAACCGCAGCAACCTTCCCCACAATCAGGAGATCCGCGACACGACCCGCAGGGAGCAGCCCGCCGGCGATCCGCCACCGGGCCCGCGTCATGGCCTGCGAGGTCCCGGTCCCCGCGGGCAGTCCCCTTCCAGCCGTGCGGTCACCCGGCGATGAAGGGGCCGCTGACCGCCAAGTAGGAAACGAGCCATTCGCCGACTGCGTATCCTCCCGGCCGCGATCCTGCTGATCGCGCTGCTCATCGCCGCCTGCGGCAACACGTCCGGCCCGCTGCCGGCCGTTGACCACGAGGCGCCGGCCATCTCGGGCACGGCACTCGACGGGTCTGCCGTCAACCTCGCGTCCTTCAAGGGCCATCCCGTTGTGGTCAACTTCTGGGCCTCGTGGTGCGTGCCCTGCCGCGACGAGTTCACGGTCTTCCGGGACAAGCTCGCGGCCCTTGGGCCATCGGACGGCCTGATCATCCTGGGCGTGCTCTACAAGGACGAGGCCGACCTCGCCGCATCGTTCGTGTCGAGCGTCGGCGCCACCTGGCCGACCGTGACCGACGCGGACGGGGCGATCGCCGACGCCTACCGCATCACGGCGCCGCCCCAGACGTTCTTCATCGACAAGTCCGGCGTGATCCGGGCGGTCCAGATCGGCGAGCTGACCGGAGACGTGTTCGACACCCAGTACGCGAAGATCAAGCCGTGACCACTGGCCCCGCATCCACGCCTGACGGCGTCGCCGTCCGCGTCAGCGACGTCCGCAAGACGTACGGGACCCGCCAGATCCTGTCCGGCGTGTCGTTCGAGGCTCGACGGGGCGAGCTGCTGAGCCTGCTCGGGCCGAACGGCGCTGGCAAGACCACCACGGTCGAGATCATCGAGGGCTACCGGAAGGCCGATGCGGGCACGGTGAGCGTTCTGGGCCTCGACCCGGCGCGTGACGCCAGCGCGCTCCGCCAGCGCATCGGCCTCATGCTCCAGGAGGGAGGAATCGACAATCGCTCCACTCCGCGCGAGGTGCTGCAGCTGTACGCGAGGTTCTACCGGGACGCGGAGAACCCCGACGACCTGCTCGAGGCGGTGGACCTGGGCCGCGCCGCCGGCACGCGCTACCGCCGCCTCTCCGGTGGCGAGCGACAGCGCCTGAGCCTGGCGATCGCGCTGCTGGGGCGTCCGGAGCTCCTCGTCCTCGACGAGCCCACCGCGGGCATGGACCCGGCGGCGAAGCAGGCGACCCGGGAGCGGATCGCCGGACTGCGCGCCGCCGGCACCACCATCCTGATGACCACCCACGAGCTGGGCGACGTGGAGCGGCTGGCGGACCATGTGGCCGTGCTGGACCGCGGCAGGATCGTGGCCTACGGGACGCCCGCGGAGCTGACGGGCGCCGGTGCGCCGCGGGTCCGCTTCCGGCTGTCGTCGGCGCTCGCCGAGGCCGAC
>JAKAMV010000707.1 GCA_021812735.1 Chloroflexota bacterium
GCGCTCGCGCGCCAGGCCCGTCAGCCCCTGGCCGGTCGCCAGGCCGAGCCGGGCCCCCACCTCCTGGGTGAAGAACAGCACGATCTGGCTCGCCAGCAGGACCCACAGCAGGTCGTACCCGAACTGGGCGCCCGCCAGCGAGTAGGTCGTGATGCCGCCCGCGTCGTTGTCGGCGAATCCGCTGACCAGTCCCGGTCCGAGAACCCCCAGGACGGCCGCGAGGCGGATGCGGTTCGCCGCCCGCGGGGTGATCGTCACCGGCCAGCGGGTCTCGCGGGGGGCCGGCGGCGCGGGCACGGTCTAGGCTCCGGTGCGGCGGGTCGGGGCCGGAGCGCCGGGGCGGCGGCACACGGCCTAGCTCCCGGACCGGCTGTAGAGGCGCGGCAGCCGCCGCTTCCAGGCCGTGGGCAGGACCGTGTCGATCGCGTCGTCGACCGTGACGATCCCGAGGAGCGCCCCGTTGTCGTCCACCACCGGCACGGCCAGCAGGTTGTACCGGGCGACCACCTGCGCGACCTCGTCCTGCGGTGCGAGGGCGCCGACTGCCACGGGCTCGTCGTGCATGAACTCGCGGACCGGCATGTCCGGCCGGGCCACGATCAGGTCGCGCAGCGAGAGCACGCCCACCAGCCGCTCCTGTGCGTCCACCACGTAGACGTAGTAGATCGTCTCGGCGTCCGGCTCGAGCTCGCGGAGCTTCTCGATGGCCTGGGCCGCGGTCAGGTCCTCGGAGATCGCGACGTATGCGGTGGTCATGATGCCGCCCGCGGTGTCCTCCGGGTAGCCCAGCAGCTCGCGGACCTCCTCGGCCTCGTCCTGCTCCATGAGCGGCAGGATCTCCGCCTTGGTCTCCTCGGACAGGTCGGCGATCAGGTCGGCCGCGTCGTCCGGGCTCATCTCCTCGAGGATGTCGGCCGCGCGCGCCGGCTCCAGGTCCTCCAGGACGTCGACCTGGGTCTCAGGCTCCATCTCTTCCATCGCGTCGGCCACCGCCTCGTCGTCCAGGGAGGCGAGCACGCCGGCCCGGTCGCGCGGGGTCAGCTGGTCGATGATCGTCGCCAGATCGGCCGGGTGCAGCTCCCGGAGGCCCTGGTGGGGAACGCGCAGCCGGATCGACGCGATGGACGTCTCCAGCGGATCCACGTCCTCCCAGTCGATGTACCGCTCGGGAGTCGGGAGCCGCAGGTTGCGGGCGACGGTCCGCCAGGGCCCCTCGATCCCCAGGCGACGCAGCAGGCCCGCAGCGCCCACGTCCACGGCGACCAGGTGCAGCTTCCCGTCGATCTCGTCCAGGCGCAGGTCGTTGACGCGGACCACGCGCCGGCCATCGATGTCGACGATCTGCTTGTCCTGCAGGTCCATGTAGAGCAGCAGCTCGTTGGGGCGCTGCTTGAACTTGCCGATGTCGATGGTCGCGGTCGAGAGCACGACCCCGGTGGCGTCGAACGTGGCGACGTCACTCCAGGGGACGAAGATCTTGCGCCGACCTGTCGACACGACAAGCCCGGTGACCGGTGGGTACCGGTCCCCGATGGCCACGATCAGGTCGGCGACCTTGCCGATCGGCTCACCCTGGCGGTCGCGCACGGGCCGGCCGACCACCTGGCTCAGGTAGAGCTGCATCTGCCACCTCGATGGGGCGCGGGTCCGGCGCCCCCGGAGTGGCACGCGGCGGGCTCTTCGGGCCCGACTGCGGGCCTGTCGGCCCGGCTGCGGGCCTGTCGGCCCGGCTGCTCAGGCGCCGGCGAGGCGGCCTGTCAGCCCGCGCGAAGTCCCCGGGGTGGACCGGACCGGCGCAATGGCCACGGCGCCTGGGGCGCCGCAGCGACTGGGTCCAGGTTCCACGGGAGGAGGGAGACCTCCGATGCTTGTTCCGCGACGGCATGCCGGGACGCACGGTGCGTGGGGCGCACGCCGTCAGCCGGACGATAGCCCCGGGATTCCGGGGTGTCAAACAGTTCGGACGTCTGTGCGGCAGGAGATGGCGGTGGCCGGGGCGGCGGGTGTGGGGCGGGGTGACGGTTGCGACGGGCGTGCCGACTCCCCACGTCGCCAGCCGGTCGCGCCGGCTCCCCACGTCGCCGCGACTTCGCCGGCTCCCCTGGGCCCCGCTCGGCCGCTTCCCCCGGTCGCTGTCGCACGCCGGGTGTTCGTCAGCGCCACGCGCGATGGGTTTCCTCTCCATCGCACACCAGGTGAGCCTTACGCGGCCGCGCGCGGCGCCCGTCCGCCGGATCCAGTCGTTGCGGGCCATCTCCCCGCACGACCGGGCGGCGAAGTTGGCGAGGGCCGGCTCGCAGACACTCCCGGGCCGCGTAGTGCTCCCGGGGCGTGCAATAGAGCAAGCACCCGGCCGAGTGGACGCGCGCGCAGGTTGGCACGTGCGGAGCAGCACTGCCGGGGCCGGAGCAGCGCGGCCGCGGACCGGAGCCGCGCCGGAGCCGCGCCGGGGCCGGAGCCGCGCCGGAGCCGCGCCCGACCCACCCGGGCTGCCGCCGCGGACGTACCTTCGTCCCGGTCCACCCTGGTACTCCCGGGTTACCCGGCCGAGCTCCGCGGCGATCTACGCTCCCGGTGTGGACAGCACGCACCGGGATGGGTCGGCGTCCCCGGCCGGCCGCGCGTCTGCAGGTCATCGCGCATCCGGGACGGGAACGGCGGCTCTGCCCGCCGCCACCGCGCGGATGCCTAGCCCGGCACCTGATGGCATGCCGGCGAGCGGCGAGCTGCCGCCGGCGCGCGCGGTCGATCCCCACACCGACCGGCTTCGCGCCCTGCTCGAAGTGGCCCGCGAGCTGACCCAGACCTTCGACCGGGCAACCATCCTGGCGACCATCGTCAGGTCCGTGAACAGCCTCTTGGGGACCGAGCTGGCGATCATCAGCCTCCGAGTGCCCGGCTCCCGGCTCCAGCCCGTGGCCTGGGACGGGCTGCCCGACGACGTCGGCGCGCTGGCGTCCCTTCCCGAGTCGACCCCCTTCGTTGCCGACCTGCTTGCCGGGCGGGCCTGGACCTGCGCCGACCTCGACGCGGCCCCGCCGAGCCCCGACCTGGTCGCGTGGCGGCGCTACGCGGCGCACGCCCTGGTCCCGCTGATGCACGACGGCCGCGCCATCGGCATGCTCGAGGCCGCGTGGCGCGCGCCCCATGCCTGGACCGACGACGAGCTCACGATCCTCGAGATGACCGCCAGCCAGGCCGCGGTCGCGATCCACAACGCCGAGGTGATGGCCGAGTCGGAGCGCTGGGCGGCGCAGCTCGGGGTGGTCCAGGCCTCGGTCAGCCGGCTCAACCGGCTCAACACGGTCGAGTCGGTCGGCCGCGCCATCGTCGAGGAGACGCGGCGCGTGGTCGACTATCACAACTGCCGCGTCTACCTGCTGGAACCGCCGGACCTGCTGGAGCCGATCGCGTTCCGCGGCGAGGTCGGCACGTACACGAAGATCCCCGCCGAGCTTCTGCGAACCCGGGTGGGCGTCGGGTTCACCGGCTGGGTCGCGCTGCACGACCAGTCCCTGCTGGTGGACGACGCGAACCTGGACCCGCGGGGAGCGCACATCCCCGGCACGGACGACATCGACGAGTCGATGGTGGTGGTGCCCATGCACTTCGACGATCGCCTGATCGGGGTGCTGACGCTCTCCAAGCTCGGACTGCGCCAGTTCGACGAGCGCGACCTGCGCCTGATGAGCGTCCTGGCCGACGCGGCCGGGACCGCCATCGAGAGCGCACGCGCGTTCGAGGAGCTGCGCCGCAGGGAGCGCGAGATGCGCAGCCTGCTCGAGCTGTCCGGCGAGGTTGCGCAGACGCTCGATCCTCTCCAGGTTGCCGACCGGATCGCCGCCCACGTGGCCCGCGCCCTCCAGGCCGACCTGGTGACGATCAGCCTGTGGGAACGCGAGCGCGACATCGTCCGCACACTTGGCGCATTCCCCCACGACCCGTCGCGCGCGCCGGATTACCAGCTGGTTCGCTACCCGGACACCCGGCACGTCCTGGTCGACCAGGTGCCGAGCGTCAACCTCGTCGATGCCACCGACGCCGACCCGGCCGAGCTTCGGTTCCTGCGGGAGATCGGCATGTCGGCGGGGCTCATGGTCCCGCTGGTCGCCGTCGGCGAGTCGCTCGGGCTGATCGAGGTGTGCACACGCGAGCAGCGAGGCTTCGACGAGGAGGCGGTCCGCCTCGCGACCACCATGGCCAACGAGGCCGCCATGGCGCTCGAGAACGCGCGCCTGTACCAGGCGGCCAGGGATCTCGCCGACCACGATCCGCTGACCGGGTTCTACAACCACCGCTACCTGCACGAACGGCTGGGAGAGGAGCTGCTCCGGGCCCGGCGGGGGCGCCGGCCGGTGGCGCTGCTGATGCTCGACCTGGACGACTTCAAGCTGGTGAACGACACGCTGGGGCACCAGGTGGGCGACCAGGTGCTGCGGTGGGCTGCCGACCTGATCCGCTCCACGCTGCGCGAATCCGACGTGCCCGCCCGCTACGGCGGCGACGAGTTCGCCGTGATCCTGCCGGAGGCCGATGCGAATGCCGCGCACGCCGCGGCCGCCCGGATCACGGCTGCCTTCGCCGAATCGTCGTTTCACGTGTCGGAGCGCTCGCCGGTCCCGATCGGCGCATCGGCCGGTGTCGCGGCGTTCCCCTCGGACGCCCGGACCGTGGGCGAGCTCATCGCCGCTGCCGACGCCGCACTCTACCGGGCCAAGCGCGCCGAGGGCGAGTTGCTGCGCTCGGAGAGCGGGCCGCCGCCCACGGGGATCCAGCAGCTGCGCGCCGAGAGCGAGCCGCTGCGCGTTGGCCCCGGGCCCGCCTGACCGCCGGGGGAGCAGGCGCCCATGGCCGGCTTCCGGGACGCTCGCCGCAGGGTGGACACGTCCGGGGAGGCCGCGCATGCTCGCCCGGTGAACGCGCAGGAGCATGAACTGGCGCTGGAGCCGGATGGGCCCCACGACCGCACGGGGGATGCGGCGCCGGATCAGGGGCCGGGCCAAGCGCCGGATGCGGCACCGGCTCGGAGGCCGGAGCAGCCGCAGGACCATGGGCGGGCGCAGGCAGAGGCGCAGTCCGCCGGACACGATGCGCGGCCCCGGATCCGGGCGCAGGCGCAGGCCCAGCCCCCCGGTCACGATGCAAGGGTGCGTCTCGCCCGCCGCGCGGAGGCCGGGCTGCTGGCGCTGCTCCTGGTCGACCTGTTGCTGGTGTCTCTCGGCCACGCCCCCGGCCCGTTCGGCGTCGCCGGGCTGGTGCTGGCCGCGACCCTCGCGGGCACGGCCGTCATGGAGCGCCGCGCGATCGACCTCGCCGCGGCCAGGAACGCGGCGAGCGAGGCGACGCTCACCCGGATGCTCCGCGGCCTGTCGCGGTCCGATTCGCCCGACGCCACCGTCG
>JAKAMV010000708.1 GCA_021812735.1 Chloroflexota bacterium
CCCCAGCGTGTACTGCCGGATGCTGAGGGCGCGGATGCCTGCGAGCAGCCCGGCCAGGACCCCCTCCCAGACGAGGACGTAGATGAGGCCGAACGCGAGCGCGCGCCCGGTGACGAGGCTGAGGGCGAAGAACACGGTCGCGTAGACGGTCGCGCCGACCGCGGTCCCGACGGCCGCCCCAATGGCCCCGGACCAGCCCGGCCCGCCCACCTGGAGGATGGCCGCGGCCACGAACGAGGCCGGCGCCACGAACACGATCGACAGCCCCACGGCGACGAGCAGCTTGGCCACGACGATCCGCCAGCGGGCAATCGGCTTGATGAGCAGGAAGATGGCCGTCCCGTCCTCCAGTTCGGCGCCGAGCACGGCGGTCCCGAAGACGAGGCCGACGATCGGGAGCAGCGTGGTCACGATGAGCCGGTCCATGATCGCGGTCGCCACCGCCTCGTCGTCGATGCCGGCCCGCCCCGACAGCCGGACGAGGGCGGCCACCGCAACCGGCAGCGTCGCCAGCAGCGCGAGGAGCAGGCTGCGCCTTCGGCTCAGGAGGCTGCGCGCCGTCAGGGCCGCGATCGTCAGGATGACCGAGCGACGACCGCTCGCCGCGGTCGGCCGGGACGCCGGCGGCAGGGCTGGCGCGAGTCCCGACGGCGGGGCGCCCGTCATCGGCCCGTCTCCCGGCGGCAGGCTCATCGCTGGACCAGGTAGCCGAACACGCTCTCGAGGTCCTCGTCGGTCGGGCGCAGCTCCCAGATCGAGACCTCGCCCGCCCGGGCGATCACCGGCAGCGCGCGCGCGAACCCGGCGTAGTCCGAGGTCCGGACCGCGAGCCGACCGCCGTCGAGCTGGACGCCGAACACGGACGGATGGCCGACGAGCGCTGCCGCGAGCCTCCGGTCGTCAGAGGAGCGCAGCGTGAACGTGTGCGGCCGGTCGGTCATGAGCCGCCGGATCTCGCGGAAGTCGCCCGCCGCCGCGAGGCGGCCGGACACGATCACCAGCACATTCTGGGCGAGCCGCTCGACCTCCTCGAGGATGTGCGAGCTGAACAGGATGACCCGCCCCGCCTCGGCCATCCGCCCGAGCAGCTCCATCATCTGCAGGCGCTGGCGGGGGTCCATCCCGTTGAACGGCTCGTCGAGGAGCAGGATGGACGGGTCGTGGACCAGGGCGCCCGCGATCTTCGCCCGCTGGCGCATCCCCTTGGAGTACGTGCCGACCGCGCGGTCGGCCGCGTCGGTCAGGCCCACCATCTCGATCGCGTGCCTCGCGGCGCCGTCTGGGTCGGGCAGCCGCTGGAGCCGGGCGTTCAGCTGGGCGAACTCGAAGCCGGTGAGGAACGAGTGGACCGACTCACGCTCCGGGACCAGGCCCACGTCGCGATAGACCGTCGGGTTCCGCCAGCTCGGGGCGCCGTGGATGTTGACGAGGCCGTCTGAGGGCTGGAGCAGGCCCGCGAGCATGTGCAGGATCGTGGACTTGCCGGCGCCGTTCGGGCCGAGCAGGCCCGTGACCCCCCCGCCGAGGACGAACGAGATGTCGTTGACGGCCACCACGTTGCCGTACCACCGCGACGCGCCCAGGAGCTCAACTGCCGCCCCGGGAGTGGGCACCCGGGGCGCGGGCGCGCCGCTCCAGCCGGCGCCTGACGCCGGCCCCCAGAGCGGCACCCGACCGTTGCCACTCACGCCGCGATCGTCCGGTAGCGCTGGACCAGGATCCCGCCGGCTCCAAGCGCGATGACGCATGCGGTGATAACGCCGAGCACGGCGGGCAGGCCGGTCTTCGGCCACACGGGAGGCGACGGGGCGACGCCGAAGAACCAGGCGTTCGCGGCATCGAGGACGGTGCCGAGGTCGAGCAGGACGACCCACCGCGAGGCCGAACCGAGGTCGAGCCCCATGATGACCAGGACGATGATCCCCGGCACGATGAACAGCGCGAAGACCGTGACCGTGGCGTAGGCGCGGCGCGTGATGTAGGCGGCGACCACGAGGGCGACGCCAGCCGTCGCCGCGGCCGTCAGCACGACCGAGCCCAGAATGGCCGGCCACGCGCCGGCCTCGCGTCCCAACGCGCCCGCGATGTCGGACGTGAGCAGGACCTTCCCCACGGTCAGGATGGCGTGGGGCACTAGCAGCAGGACGACGACCGCGAGGGACAGGCCCGCGAGCTTGGCGAGCGCGTAGTCCGCGCGCAGCAGCGCCCGGGAGAAGTAGAGGCTCAGGACCCGGTAGCGGACGTCGCGACCGAGGAGCTCGGGCGCCTGGACGGCCACCAGGATCGTCGCGAACAGGCCGACCGCGCTCGCCATGTCCGGGTGGTCTGGGATCTGGCTCAGCCCGCTCACGCCGAAGCGGGCGGCGAACGCGTTCATGGCCACGATGATCACGGCGACGATCGCCGGGAGCACGAGGCAGAAGGCCGGCAGGATCTTCGCCCGGGCGGGCCGCCCCACCCCGTACGCGGCCCGGAGCGCGCCGACGAACAGCGTCGTGAACGCGTGCCGCCGGCCCAGGCGCGGGCCCTCGTACCGGCGATAGCCGATGTCGTAGATGCTGCCAGCGGGACTCGGTCCGGTGGTCATCCGATGGCCCCCGGCCGTCATGACGGACCTCCGCGACCGCTGCCCGCGGACGTGCCCGCGGAGGCCTGAGCCGGATCGCCGGCGGCGGTCCGGGCCGCGACGTCGTCGCGGAACAGGTCCTCAAGCGAGTGGCGGCCCTGCTCGACGCGGACCAGCGGCAGGCCGAGATCGGCCGCCAGGTCGCGAACCGCGTCGAACGGCGCTCCGCCGCCGAGGGCGATCCGCACGGTCCGGTCGGCGCGGCCGGAGCCCTCCAGGAGTCGCAGGCCCCGAGCGGCCAGGCCGGCGGCGAGTGCCTCGCGCCCCTCCTCCACCTCGACAGTCAGGACCCCGGTCTCGGCGGTGAACTCGGCCATCGGTGCCGCACGGAGGAGGCGGCCGGCATCGATCGCGACGAGGTGGTCGCACACCTCCTCGATCTCGCCCAGCAGGTGGCTGGCGAGCACGATGGCGATCCCGAACTCGGTCCCCGTCCGCCGGATCAGCCCCAGCATCTCCTCGCGTCCTGCCGGGTCGAGGCCGTTGGTGGGCTCATCGAGGAGGAGGAGCCGAGGATCGTGGACGATGGCCTGGGCGAGCTGGACGCGCTGGCGCATTCCAGTGGAGTAGCCGCCGATCGGACGGTAGCGCTCCTCGGCCAGCCCCACGTGGCGAAGGACATCCGCAGTCCGCTCGCGGGCAGCCTTGGCGGGCAGGCCCGACAGCTGGCCGGCCTGGGCGACGAACTCGGTGGCACTCACGTCCGGCGGCAGGGCCGGATGCTCGGGCATGTAGCCGACAAAGCGCCGGAGCTGGGTGCCCTCGCTCCACGGGACATAGCCCATGACCTCCGCGCGGCCGCTTGTGGGCGCCAGCAACCCGAGCAGGATCTTGAGGAACGTGCTCTTGCCGGCGCCGTTCGCACCGACCAAGCCGACGATCCCGGCCGGGATGTCGAGCGTCAGGGCGTCGAGCGCGACGACACCCGGAAACCGCTTGGTCAGCTCTCCGACCCGGATCAGCGGCTCCGCCGTTGCGGCGTTGGCTTCGAGCATGGTGATTGATGGTAGCCCCCCAGCCGGGTCGGCTTGGCCGTCACTCGGCTGGGGGGCCACTCCCTTGGCGCCACGTGCGCTAGAGGAGCGTCAGCACCTCATCGGCGCGCACGACGAGCGCTGCGCGAGCCCATGGGAACGTGCGGCGGACGGCCTCGGCCCGCGCCCCGGTCGCCTCGACCGTGCCATGCCCGCGAAGCAGGCAGCCCCGGCCGGCCCCGCTGTTTCCCGCGACCGACCGCGAGGCGGCCATCAGCTCAACGCGGCTGCCCTGGGCGAGGTTCGCCTCGGTTCGGGCCATGCCGCCCATGGGGATCAAGACGACGCCCGCCTCCCAGTCCACGCCCAACACGCGGACGTAGTCACCCCAGGTGGCGGAGAGGTGCGGCCCGTCCGCTCCCGCCGTGGCGACGGTCACCCACTCCGTTGCCTCGAGGACTGCCCTGCACGCGCCATCGATCCTTGCCACCGCATCCTCCTCGTCGCTGGGGCGACGCCCGCGATGGCTCAGCCGCGGGCGCGACCGCGACGGACGGTCCATCGCGAGCTCGCCGACATGATGCCCCACGGTGGACGGCATCCGAGGTCGCACCCACACTGCCCCTCGCCGTGCGCTCCGCAGGTCGAGCAGCGCGCACCGAACTGCTGCCGTCCCAAGTCTCGACCGCACGCCTCGCCGAACCGGGGCGCGGCGCCCGGGCGGGACCCATCGGCCGGACCAACAGCCTTGCTGGCCGTGAGCCCGCCGCGTCAGCCGGTCGAGACGGTCATCTGGCCGGGCGAGACGATGGTGATCGAGCCACCCCAGGCGCACATGCACTGGCTGTCGCTGGTCAGCGCGGGCGTGCCGCCCAAAGACACGGTGGGGGAGCCGGGCGCCCACGGCGCGGTCGTCACGGGGATGCACGGCTGCGGCGTGAGGACACCCTGCGCGGCGGATGTCGCCGCGGCGACCTGCGGGTTGGACAGCGTCATGCACATCCCGAACGGCGCGATATTCGCGTTCGGCGCCTGGTCCGTGATCCGCGCCACGAGCTGACCGCCACCCTGGACGGGCTGCCCGGCGGGGACGACGGTGAGCGCCGAGGGCGTCGTGCCGAAGCTGCAGGCGATCTGGGCGCCGCTGACCACGACGGTGGACATGTCCGCTACACCTTGCCGGCGGCGGCGAGGGCCGTCCGCAGCCGAGCATGCTCATCGCTGCCCAGGACCAGCCGCCCGTCGAGCGTGGTGTAGAGCAGGTTGATGTTGACACCGGCCTCCGCGACCAGCCGCAGGACAGCAGCGGCACCGCCGGGCCGGTTCTGCACCTCCACGACCACCACGGGTCGCTCGGCCTCGATCTCGACACCCCCGTTGAGGAGCGTCCGCCGCCCGCGCTCCGCGTCGAGGACGAGGACGTGGAGGAGTCCTGTCTCGCCGGTCTCGTAGCCGCAGGCGGCTTCGATGTTCACGCCCCCGCGCCCGAGCGCGTCGGCCACCTGGAGCAGCGTTCCGGGACGGTTCGGGACCCGGACCTCGAGATCGATCGCCATCCCGCAACCTCCGCTGCGGGCACCGGGAGGGGCGCCCTCGACCCGCAGCCTACGCGCCTCCGCCCGGCGCGTCCATCGCTTCCGACACCTCGGCCTGTGAGGCCACCGGCTCGCTCGCCTCCTGTCCCCGCCCGCAGTCCCGAACGTCACCGACATCCGCCCGCCGGCGCGGGCCGCCTGGAGGGCCAACGCGGACGGGGTTGCCCTGATCAACGCGATCAGCTCGCCCATCGGGGTGAAC
>JAKAMV010000036.1 GCA_021812735.1 Chloroflexota bacterium
GACGGTCACCTTGGCCTGCCCGGCCGCGATCTCCCGCTTGAGCTTGCGGGCGATGAGGTTGGCGGCGAGCGTGCCCCCGACGCCGCCGCCCAGGACCAGGACGCGCTTCATGCCGGCCTACCGAGCCTTCTCGACGATGATCTCGTCGAAGCCGTCGCGGCTGTGCACGCCGATCAGGGTGTGGCCGGCCTTTCCGACCCACTTGGGGATGTCCGTCTTGCTGCCCTTGTCTGACGACAGCACGGCCAGCACGTCGCCGACCTCGGCCTCCTTCATCCCCCGGATGAGCTCCATCAGCGGGCCTGGGCAGAAGCTGCCGCGCGCGTCGATCGTTGTGGTGATGGTGGGTTCGGCGGTCATCGGTTGGTCCTTTCCACGGGCACGTCGAGCCAGGGCGCGGGCGGGACGGCCCGCGCGGTGGCAGCCGAAGGGAGCGGCTGGGTGGGTGACTAGATGGTGACTAGATGAAGATCGGCGACAGGCCGGAGGCGACGTCAGCCATGTACGAGGCTGCGCCGACCGGCTCTCCCATTCCCGGGAGCAGGTCGTCGCGGGTGAGGCCGAACATGTCCATGGTCATCTGGCAGGGCACGAACTCGACGCCCATCATCTCGGCGACTTCGAGCAGCTCCGCAGGCGTGGACACGCCGTACTGCTTGGCCAGCTTGAACATCATCCACGGGCCCATGCCCAGGAAGTTCATCTTGGACAGCCTGCGGTGCTTGATGCCGGGCCGGGACATGAACGAGAGCATCTTCTGCATCCAGTTCTGGCCGGTGATCCGCCTGCCCTCCCTGACGAAGGTCTGGAGCCCCCAGAAGGTGACGAAGACCTTGGTGGGCATCCCCAGCGACGCGGACGTAGACGCCAGGATCATGGCGGCCCAGGTCTTCTCCAGGTCGCCGCTGTAGCAGATGATCGCGGTGCCCTGCTGGCGGGCCTCAAGCTCGGGCGCGCCAGCAGGCTCGGGCTCGGCGACCGGAACGACAGGTGCCTCTGCGACGGTCATTGGTGATTCCTTTACTTCTTGCGGAGGATGAAGCGGAACACGCCGCCATCCGCCGTCTGCTCGACGATCTCGTTGCCAGTCGTCTTCGACCAGGCCGCGAAGTCCTTGACAGACCCGGCGTCGGTCGCGAGGACCTCGAGTGTCTGACCCGAGGCGAGTCCCTTGATCGCCTGCGCCGTCTTGACGATCGGCATCGGGCAGTTCAGGCCCCGGGCGTCCACGGTTGCGTTGGCCATGGTGTGTGCTCCCTTTCGCGTGGCGTCGTGCCGCGCACGCTCCCTAGATGAAGACGATCTGCCCCTCGCCCGCATTGAGGTAGAAGGCGGTGACGCCCTCCACGCCGTCCACGAGCGGATCCAGGTCCTCCTCCTCGAGGCGGAGGATGTCCATGGACAGGGAGCAGGCCTGGATGTCAACGTCGCCCAGGTCCTTTGCTTGGCGAAGCGTCTCTGCCCAGCTGGCCTGGCCCGCCTTGGCGGCCTCGTCAACGGCGACCCGGCCGGCGTCGCCGGCCTCCGGCGCGAGCCCATGGTCGCGGTCGATGTTGGCTTTGGTGAATGCGTCGAGAGCCCAGTACTGGAGGAACAGATTGACCTTCTTGCCCAGCGCGGCCGCGCCCGCCGTCAGCACCGCGACCGCCTGCAGCTTGTCGTCGGTGCCGGAGAAGACAACCAAGTTGAGGCTCTCGTCCACGGGTCGTTCCCTACTTCCTGACTACTGGATCTCAACGAGCTCGTTGTTCGCCGCGTCCATGGTGGACAGGCGGCTGAGCCGGGCGAGGCGCCGCTGCATCACCTGTCGCATGAGCCCGCACGCGACCATCACGTCCGGGTCGGCAAGCCGGTAGCGGACCTCGCGGCCATCCCGCTCAGCGTCCACGATGCCGGCGGAGCGGAGGACAGCAAGGTGCTGAGAGACGTTCGGCTGTGACGCGCCCATGTCCTCGGCGAGGCGACGCACCTCGCACGGTCCGAGGGCGAGACGATGGAGGATCTCCAGCCGCCGAGGGTTGGCGAGGGTCTTGAGCACCTCGGCCTGCAGCATCGTGATCTCGTCCATGCCCGCAAGGATCGACATATTCGCAGATGCGCATAAGTGCCGAGTGTCCCGGCCGGACGGGCCGATGGACCGCCAGCGGGGGCCGAGGGGCCCGGGCCGACCGGTTAAGGGACGCGCGGACTCACCCGGCCGGCACCGTCACCTCGCGCGGCCACAGTCCGCCCGTCGACGCCATCCAGTCGGCCACCCGGTCGCACAGCGCGTCGAGGTCGCCGTCGCTGGTGTCGAGCTCGAGGACCGGCAGGATGGACTCCCCCGCCAGCCGGCGCAGGAGCTCCTGCTCGCGGCGGAAGACGCGAAGGTCGTCGTACTGGGACGGATTGCCCGAGACGAGGAGGCGCTCCTCCCGCGCAGCCTCCCACGTCCCATCGCGGCGCGTGCACAGCACCAGGTGGACGTCGAGTGCGCGAAGCCGCGCCTCGAGCGGGCGGAAGTCCAGCTCGTGCCCGTGCGCCGTCAGCTGGTGGGCGCGCGCCGAGAGGTGGAACCGGTCGATGATCCAGGAGTAGTGGGGCTGGAGCTCGATCAGCCGGACCCACGTGTCGAAGACGGCGAGCGCCCGCGCCTCCTCCGCGCCGCCGGGCTCGAAGTTGATCGGCCCCCGGCCCCACGGGAACGGCGTGAATCCGCACCACTCGGCCGAGACGAGCGGCGAGTGGTAGCGGTAGCGGCGCGGCCCGACGATCCGCGGGTGCTCGTTGAGCGCGAACGCGAGCTCGGTCTTGCGGGTCAGCCGGGTTCCCTCGAGGATGATCTTGGGCGTCAGCTTGGGCATGCGCCGAGCATAGCCCCGGCGGGATCGCCGCCCGGCGCCCGAGCGCTGCCGGATCTCCACGGAGGGCGGCGGGACGTCGTGCGGAACGGCCCATCCGCAGGTGCATCTTGGCCCTGTCTGCTAGTCCAAGTCGGGCACATATTCCGCCTCGGAGGTGCCGCTGATGGCCATGCACGCACCGCTCGTCGACGGTTCGCTTCGCCGTCCCGCCAGCGGTACATCCCCGACGTTCCGACCCGTCCTCGTCGCGATCGAGCGGTGCAAGGGCTGTGGCCTGTGCGTCGAGGCCTGCGCCCCGCACGCCCTCGCGCTGGACGCCGTCCACGTCAACGCGATGGGCCACCACCCCGTCGTCCTGGTGGACGCGGACGCCTGCACCAGCTGTGCGAAGTGCGCGCGGATGTGCCCCGACGCCGCCCTCTCCATCTTCGCCCGACCTCGCGGAGCGTGACGCCATGACCGTCGTCGACCGGCTCGCGTCCGCCCGGCCCCAGACCGCCAGCGCGCCGCCCGATCGGGACGGCGGGGCGCGCGGCGTCCCGGACCGCGTCCTGATGAAGGGCAACGAGGCCATCGCCGAGGCCGCGGTCGCGGCCGGCTGCGACGCCTACTTCGGCTACCCGATCACCCCGCAGGCCGAGCTGCTCGAGTGGATGGCCCGGCGCATGCCCGAGGAAGGCCGCGTCTTCGTCCAGGCCGAGAGCGAGCTGGCGGCGATCAACATGGCGCTCGGGGCCTCGGCCGCCGGGGCCCGCGTCCTCGTGAGCAGCTCGAGCCCGGGCATCAGCCTCATGGCGGAGGCGATGTCCTACATGGCCGGCTCGAGGCTGCCGGTGGTGCTCGTCAACGTCATGCGCGGCGGCCCGGGCCTGGGCAGCATCGGCGCCGCGCAGGGCGACTACCTGCAGGCGACCAAGGGCCACGGGCACGGCGACTACCGGGTCCCGGTGCTGGCGCCGTCGTCCATCAGCGAGGCCATCGACCTCGTCCGCGACGCGTTCATCCTCGCCGAGCGCTACCGAACCCCGGTGATGATCCTCGCGGACGGCATCCTGGGCCAGGCGATGGAGCCCGTCGCCCCGACCTTCAGGACGCTCGCCAAGGGCCGCCCGGACTGGGTCCTCGACGGGGCGGACCACCGCGAGCCCCGGGTCGTGAAGTCGCTGCACCTGCGGCCAGAGGACCTCGAGGCACACGACATCGCGCTCCAGCAGGTCTACGAGCAGATCGCGGCAAACGAGGTCCGCTGGGCCGGCGAGGAGCTCGACGGCACGGACGTGGTCCTCGCCGCGTACGGCACGGCGGCGCGTGTCGCGCGGACCGCCGTCGAGCGGCTGCGCGGCGAAGGAGTCAAGGCCGGTCTGTTCCGGCCGATCACCCTGTGGCCGTTCCCGGCGGCGGCGCTCCGCAAGATCGCCACCGGCGCCCGGGCCGTCATGGCCGTCGAGATGTCCGCCGGCCAGATGGTCGAGGACGTGCGGCTGGCGATCGAGGGCGCGGCGCCCGTGTTCCACCACGGGCGGATGGGAGGCATGGTTCCCAGCCCGGACGGCGTGGTGCAAGCGATGCGGCGCATCCTGGCCGGCATCGAGGAGGCCCCGCGATGACCGCCCCTGGGCGCGTGACCGAGCAGGAGGGGCGGACGATCTACCGTCGGCCGCTGCTGCTCTCCAACCCCACCAGCTACTGTCCCGGCTGCGGCCACGGCATCGTCCACCGGCTGCTCGCGGAGGTGCTCGAGGAGATGGACCTCGGCGCCAAGACCATCCTCGTCGGGTCGGTGGGCTGCTCCGTGTTCGCCTACGACTTCCTGGCGCTCGATGCAGTCGAGTCGCCCCACGGCCGCGCCGCCGCGGTGGCGACGGGTGTGAAGCGCTTCCGCCCGGACAAGGTGGTGTTCACCTACCAGGGGGACGGCGACCTGGCGGCCATCGGCACCGCGGAGATCGTCCATGCCGCAGCGCGCGGCGAGCGGTTCACGGTCGTGTTCGTCAACAACGGCATCTACGGCATGACCGGCGGGCAGATGGCGCCGACCACGCTCGCCGGCCAGAAGACCACGTCGAGCCCGCGGGGCCGCGACGTGGCGACGCAGGGGTATCCGCTGCCGGTGACCGAGATGCTCTCGCTGCTGCCTGGCGTCCGCTATGCCGCCCGGGTGGCGGTGGCGGACCCCGGTCATGTCGGCAAGGCCAAGCAGGCGCTCAGGCGCGCGTTCGAGGTCCAGCTCGAGGGCGAGGGCTTCTCGATCGTCGAGGTGCTCTCGACCTGCCCGGTGGGCTGGGGCCTCACGCCGACCGAGGCGATGGAGCGGCTGCGCGACGTCGTGATGGAGGCCTACCCCGTGGGCACGTTCGTCGACCGCGGCCGGGGCATCGCCCCCGCCCTGCCACAGCCGGGGGCGCCGCACCGCTCGATCACGGAGGGCTTCTAGATGGAGCTGTCCACGATCATCGCGGGCTTCGGCGGCCAGGGGATCCTGTTCGCCGGCAAGGTGCTTGCCGAGGCCGGGCTGCTCGAGGGCCGCGAGGTCCTCTGGATCCCCTCGTACGGTCCCGAGATGCGCGGCGGAACCGCGTCCTGCACGGTGATCATCGCGGACAAGGTGATCGGCTCCCCGATCGTCGACCGCGCCGACCACGCCGTGGTGCTCAACCCGCCGTCGATGGCCAGGTACGGCCCGGAGGTCGCGCCCGGTGGCCTGCTGGTCGTCAACACCACGCTCATCGAAGCCGAGGCCGGCCGCGACGACATCGACGTGCTCGAGGTGCCGTGCACCGCTGTCGCCAAGCTGGCAGGCGACGACAAGCTCGTCTCCGTGGTGGCGCTCGGCGCGCTCGTCGGGCGGCGCAGGTTCGTGGAGCCGGGGACGGTCCACCGGGCGCTCGCGGTCGTGCTCGGGGATCGCCACGCGGACATGGTCGAGGCGGACGTGGCCGCTTTCGACGCGGGGTATGAGGCTGGCCTCGAGCAAGTCATCGCCTAGCCGCCTCAGCCCAGGACGCCCGACGTCAGCACCAGGACCAGGAACACCAGCGCGGCACCGACCAGCAGGGCGAGAGCCACCCAGACGCCCCGCACCGGCGTCCCCTCGGGGCCCGTCGGCCCGCTCACGCCCCGGCCTCGCCGGCTGCGTCACCCCGCGAGGCGTCCATCTGGCTGATCTCGAGCGGTGCGGTGTTCCTGCGCACAGGGTGACGCTGCCTCCCGGCGGACCGAGTGGTTGCCCGGTGCTGGACCTGTCGGTCATCCGCCGCAGCCCGCCGGGGCCGAGGCCAGCCTACCGCCCCGCGCTCAGCCTGGCACACGGGCGAGCCGCGCCAGCTCCGCCGCGATCGTCTGCTGGAAGCCCGGCATGGCGAGGCGCACCGAGCGGGACAGCGGGCGGCCGTAGCCGAACCGGCGGCCGCCGATGCCGATGAACGTGCCGCGCGGCAGCCCGCCCGAACGCAGCGTGGCAGCCAGGTTGAGCACCTGCTCGATCGGGAGCTCGTGCGAGGAGCGCGGGGCGGGCGTGCCCATGGTCGGGGCGATGTCAGCGATCGGGAGCGCCACGACGTGGCCGGGCGGCACCCCGACAGCGGCGTCGACGACCACCGTGACCTCGTCGGGCGGGACCTCGAGCAGGTCCTCGACCCGCAGCTGGCCGCAGCGGCGCACCTCGAGTCGCGCGAGCAGCGGGCCGGGCAGGGTGGGCAGCAGCGTCGCGACCGCCGAGAGCGCGGCACCGTCGTCGCCACGGTCCGCGTTGCCGCAGACGAGCAGGCGCACCGACGGTGGTGCCAGGTGCGTCATCGTGCCACCTCCCCCATCGTCATCGCGCCCGGCCACCGACCGGCGCGCCCGATGGCCGCGCTGCAGGCCGCCGTGAACGGGCGGGTGTAGGTCTGGGGGACGCCTTCGGTCGTGACGGGAAGGCTCATCTGAGGCTGGACCTCGGCTTGCCGGTCGGATCGGCGCCGGGGGCTCCGGGCTTGTCCGAAACCGGACCCGCGCCTACATGCTGGGCTGCCGCTGCGCGCGAGATCAGGGCCGTCGGTCGCGGGGGCGCCGCTCGGAGCGCCCGCCGCGCCGGGCCGGACGGCCCCGCGGGGATGGGACTCGGCCCAAAGCCGATCGGTCGGCGCTCGGGTCAGGCGAGGCGGCGAAGTCGCCCGAGGAGCGCCTCACGGTCCACCGGTCCGTCGAGCGAGCCCTCGCGGATGGCCTCGGGGGCGTGCCCGATGGCGACGATCTCCCGCTCGAGGGCCGTGCGCAGGTCATCAGGCCCCAGGACGAGGACGCGGTCCACCTCGCCGATCCGGTGCGCGACCTCGGCGAGGGCGGAGGGCATGACGGCGGGGATTGCCGGGAGCGCGACCTCCGACTCGTCGACGGCACCGGGGCCCGCGTCGCGGACCACGATGACTCGGCCCGGGCCGATCCACACGACCGCGTTCCGCCGCGTCCCGGCCGGGCTGCCCGCCAATGGCGATCGGGTCCGCATCGTTCCGTGCATGGCTGCCTCCCTTCGGCGAGGCCATCGTGCAGCGTGCGGGTGGGGCGGCTCGACTGCCGTTGGTCGCGTTCGCCCGGCCGGATTCCCCGCTGGTTCCGGGACCGGCGTACGCTCGGGACGTGCATGCGATGGTCCTCCGCTCCCCCGCCCCGGCGGCGTCCGGCCCGCTCGCGCGAGAGGACCGTCCCCTGCCCCAGCCCGCCGCCGGTGAACTCCGCCTCCGTGTCAGCGCATGTGCCGTCTGCCGCACCGACCTCCAGATCTGCGAGGGCGACCTGCCGGCGCGAACGCGCCCGATCGTCCCGGGCCACCAGGTGGTCGGGGTGGTGGACGCCGTCGGCAGCGGCGTCGACGGCTGGACGGCCGGCGATCGCGCGGGCCTCACCTGGCTGGCCGGCACCGACGGGACCTGCCGTTTCTGCCGGTCCGGCCGCGAGAACCTGTGCGCGGCGGCCGTGTTCACCGGGTGGGACCGCGACGGCGGCTATGCAGAGGCCGTCACGGCCCGCGCCGACGTGGCGGTCCGGCTGCCCGACGGCTATCCGGACCTTTCCGCCGCGCCCCTGCTGTGCGGGGGCGTCATCGGCTTCCGCTCGCTGCGGGTGGCGGGGATCGGGGCCGGGTCCGCCGGGGCCCGCCTGGGGCTGTACGGTTTCGGCGCCTCGGCGCGGCTCGCCCTCCAGGTGGCGCGCGCATGGGGCGTGGAAGCGTACGTCGCGACTCGCTCTGCGGCCGACCGGGAGCGGGCACGCGAGCTCGGCGCGGCGTGGGCGGGCGGCTACGACGACCGGCCACCGGTCGGCCTGGACGCGGCGGTGACGTTCGCCCCCGTGGGATCCGTGGTCGCTGCCGCCGTGCGGGCGCTGGACCGCGGGGGCGTCGTGGCGATCAACGCCATCCACCTCGACGGCCTGCCGGCGATGCCCTACGAGGACCTCTGGTGGGAGCGGTCCGTGCGCAGCGTGGCCAACGTCACCCGCGAGGACGCCCGCGAGTTCCTGGGCATCGCCGCCCGGATCGGGATCGAGACCGACGTCGAGACGCATCCGCTCGCGGAGGCCAACCTCGCGCTGGCCCGCCTGGCCACGGGCGAGCTGGCAGGGACCGCCGTGCTGGTCATGGACGGGCGCCCGGCCTGACAGATCGGGCGCCCAGGCGCGGCGCGGTGGGGCGAGGCTCAGCGGCCGGTGAGCGCCGTCCGCGCCCGCTCGGCGATGACCGCGATCGGTTCGTCGAGCGAGCCGCTGACGGGCTCGAGCTCGTAGCGGACGCGGACGATCGGCTTCTGCGTCGTGAGCACCCGCGTCAGGTCGATCGGGGTGGCGGCGAGGACCACGTCCGCCGGGGCGGCGTCGAGCGCGAGCTGCAGTTCGCGCACCTGCTTGGCGCCATAGCCCATCGCGGGGAGCAGCCGCTCGAGTCGCGGGTAGGTCGCGAGCGTGGCGGCGAGCTCGCCCTGCGCGTACGGCCGCGGGTCGACGACCTCTGCCGCGCCGAACCGCCTCGCCGCCACGACGCCGGCGCCGTAGGTCATCCCGCCGTGGGTGAGGGTGGGGCCGTCCTCGACGACGACGACCCGCTTGCCGGCCACGTCGCCACCTTCGAGGGCGAGCGAGGACCGCGCCTCGACGATGGCCGCCCGCGGGTTCGCAGCCGCGATGTCGCCCCGGACCTGGGCGAGCGCCTCGGGAGTGGCCGAGTCGACCTTGTTGACCACCACGATGTCGGCCATCCGCAGGTTGGCCTCGCCGGGGTGGTACTTGAGCTCGTGGCCCGGCCTGAGCGGGTCGGCGACCACGATCATCAGGTCCGGCCTGTAGAACGGCAGGTCGTTGTTCCCGCCGTCCCAGATGACGACGTCGCTCTCCTGCTCGGCGGCGCGCAGGATCTCCTCGTAGTCGACGCCCGCGAACACGAGGCGGCCCGCGTCGAGGTGCGGCTCGTACTCCTCCCGCTCCTCGATCGTGGTGTCGTACCGGTCGAGGTCCGCGTAGGTCTCGAAGCGCTGGCAGCGCTGCGCCACCAAGTCGCCGTAGGGCATCGGGTGCCGCACGACCGCCACCTTGAGGCCCTGCGCCTCGAGCGCCCGGGCCACGAACCGGCTGGTCTGGCTCTTGCCGCTGCCCGTCCTGACGGCGCACACCGCCACCACCGGCCGCCTGGACGGGAGCATCGTGGAGCGGGGGCCCAGGAGCTCGAAGTCCGCGCCGGCGGCCAGCGCCCGGCTCGCGGCGTGCATCACCTGCTCGTGGGAGACGTCGCTGTACGCGAACACGACCGTGTCGACCTCGTGCTCGGCGATCAGCGCCTCGAGCTCGGCCTCGGGCCGGATGGGGATTCCGGCGGGATACCGGTCGCCCGCGAGCTCGGGCGGGTATCGCCGATCGGCGATGCCGGGGATCTGCGTCGCCGTGAACGCGACCACCTCGACCGTCGGGTCGCCCCGGTAGACGACGTTGAAGTCGTGGAAGTCACGCCCTGCGGCGCCCATGATCAGCACGCGTTCGGTGCGCATGATCACCTCGTGGGAGGGGCAACCCGGTCGCCAGCGCCGATCCGCTGGACCAGCAGGCGGGCGTGGCCACGCCGCCTCCGCATCGTGCCATCATCGCGTCTCGACTCCCGCCGGTCGTCGGTCGTGACGCCCCGTAGCGGGGGCCGCAGGTCCCGCGAAGGTGGTCCGATCGGCACTCACCGGAATCTGGTGCCAACCGCGAGTATGCGTGCGAGGTGGGTGCCGGAGGGGACGCCCGGCACCCACCCGTAACCCCCGCGGCGGCGGGGGTGTTTGATTCCCGGGCCGATACACTGCACCGGTGGCCACGCTCACGCCCGTTCGTCCGCGCCGTCTCGCCCCGGGCGACACCGTCGCCATCCTGTCGCCCTCGTGGGGCGGCCCGAACGCGTTCCCGCACGTGTTCGACCACGGGCTCACCGTGCTGCGGGGCTGGGGCCTGGAGGTCCGCGAGTATCAGTCGACCCGCGCTGCCGCGCTGCATCTGCGGAGCGACCCGGCGCTCCGTGCCGGCGACCTGAACCGCGCCTTCGCCGACCCGACCGTCCGGGCGGTCATCGCCTCCATCGGCGGGGACGACTCGATCCGCCTCCTGTCGCTGCTCGACGCGGCAACGATCGCGGCGAATCCCAAGATCCTGCTCGGCTTCTCGGACACGACGACGCTGCTGGCGCTTGTCCGACGCCTGGGGATCGTGTCGTTCCACGGGCCGTCGGTGATGGCGGGGCTGTCGCAGGTCGCCGCGCTCCCGCCGGAGTACGGACGCCACGTGCGCGAGATGCTCTTCGAGCCTGCTGACACCTTCAGATACCCGGCGTTCGACACGTTCTCCGAGCGCTACGCGGACTGGGACGACCCCGGCCTCGTCGGCCAGGTCGGCCCGCTCCACCCCGATGACGGCTGGCACGTGCTGCAGGGATCGGGACGCGTGACGGGCGAGCTGTTCGGCGGCTGCCTCGAGGTGCTCGACTGGATCCGGGGCACGCGCGCCTGGCCGTCCGAGGAGGAGTGGACGGGACGCCTGCTGATGATCGAGCCGTCCGAGGAGAAGCCCGGGCCGGAGCAGGTTGCGCGGATCCTGCGGTCGTTCGGCGCCCTCGGCGTATTCGACCGCGTCTCCGGCGTGCTGGTCGGCCGGGCCCGCGACCACGACGCCGCGGAGACCGCCGCCTTCGAGTCCTCGATCCTGAGCGTGGTGGCGGGCGAGCTCGGCAGGACGAGCCTGCCAATCGTTGCGAACCTGCCCTTCGGGCACACCGACCCGCAGTGGGTGCTCCCGCTTGGGGTCCGCGCTGAGCTCGACCTGGACGCTCGCGCGCTGACCTTGCTCGAGCCGTGGCTGACCTGAGTTCGCAGCACGCCTGAGACTGCGTCGCTACTCGCCCAGCCGGCGGTTCAAGCGCCGGAGCCGCAGAGCGCCGACCCCCTCCTCTGTCCCGCCGTCCCCCTCGAGGGTCATTCCCCGCCGCAGCGTGCGCCGCGGTCGGGCCAGCGCCGTCACAGCTCGTGGTGGAGTCGGGCGTTGGCCAACAGGTAGTCGCGGTGGTCCGGGTGGGCAACCGCGATCAGGGCCTTCGCCCGCTCGCGCAGGCTCTTGCCCCAGAGCTCGGCGACGCCCCACTCGGTCACCACGGTGCGCACGTGCGCGCGCGTCGTGACGACGCCGGCGCCCTCCTTGAGCGACGGCACGATCCGGCTCTGCGCGCCGTTCGTTCCGGCCGTGGACGGCATCGCGATGATCGGCCGGCCGCCGGGCGCGAGCGCGGCGCCGCGGATGAAGTCCATCTGCCCGCCCACCCCGGAGTACATCCGGTAGCCGATGGAATCGGCTACCACCTGGCCCGAGAGGTCGACCTCGATGGCGGAGTTGATCGCCACCATGTTCTCGAGCGAGCGGATGACATGCGTGTCGTTCGTGAACTCCACGGGTCGCATCTCAACCATCGGGTTGTCGTGGACGAAGCTGAACAGGCGGGAGGTCCCCATCAGGAACGTCGCGACCAGCTTGCCGCGGTTGCGCACCTTCCGGTCGCCCGTCACCACGCCGGCCTCGACCAGGTCGACGATGGCGTCGGTGAACATCTCGGTGTGGACGCCCAGGTCCCGCTTGCCGGTGAGCAGCTCGGCGGTGGCCGCCGGGATCGCACCGATCCCCAGCTGGAGCGTCGCCCCGTCGGGGATCAGGTCGGCGATGAAGCCGCCGATCTGCCGCTCCACGGGGCCGATCACCGGGCGCGGCGACTCGAAGGGCGGCTGGTCGGCCTCCACGGCCAGGTCGATCTGGCTGACGTGGATGAACGACTCGCCGAGCGTCCGGGGGATCGAGGGGTTGAACTGGACGATGACGGTGTGCGCGGCGTCCACGGCCGCGTGCATCGCCTCCACGGACACGCCGAGCGAGCAGAATCCGTGCGCGTCGGGCGGCGTCACGTTGGCGAGCACCGCATCCAGCGGGTAGGCGCCGCTCCGGAACAGGGCGGGGATGTCTGAGAAGAACACCGGCACGAAGTCGGCCCGCCCCTCGTTCACGGCCTGGCGGGCGTTGGGGCCGATGAACAGCGCCCGGTGACGGAAGTGCCTGGCCATCTCCGGCTGGAGGTGGGGGCCCGGGCCCTCGAGGTGGAGGTGGGTGACCCCGACGTCGTGCAGCTCCGGTGCCCGCGCCACCAGCGCGTCGAGGAGCACCGTCGGTGTCGCCGCAGCCATCTGGATGTAGATCTGGTCGCGCGACCTGATGCCCGCGACCGCTTCCTCGGGCGAGACGATACGCATGGGCGGAGTCTGGCAGTGGGCGGCGGAGGCGGGTCTGGCCGGATGGCCCGGACCTCGGGGTCGCCAGGCCCGAGGGTGTCCTGCCGGCGCGCACCGGATGCGGCCGCCGCGTCAGCCGGCGATCCGGAGCTCGAACCCCGGGCCCATCCCCAGCTCCTCGGACGGCGTGCCGTACTTGAGGATCAGCTCGCGGACCGCTGCAGCGTGCTCGGCGCCCTCGAGCTCGCGCGCCACTGCCGCCCGGCGCAGGCTGCCCACCGTGACATGGCAGCGGTGGTCGGCCAGCAGATTGAGGGCCCAGTTCGCCGTGGGCGAGCTGGCCGCCACGAGCAAGGTGCCGTCCGCTCGCTCCACGAACCCGACGACAGCCCGCGCACGGCGCCCGGTGACGCGGCCCCGGGTCTCCAGGCGAGCCACCCGGCCCCAGGCGACGAGATCGTCCTCCACGCTGTCGGAGGGCGCAGTCGGGCCGGAGCGGCCGGGCGGCGCCTATGCCCCGCCGCGGTCCAGGCGGTGCTTGGCGACGAAGGCGGCGGCCTGCGCCCGCCGCTCCAGGTTGAGCTTCGAGAGGATCGAGCTCACGTAGTTCTTGACCGTCTTGTCCGACAGGAAGACTTCGGACGCGATCTCCTTGTTGGTCTTCCCCTCGGCGACGAGCAGCAGAATCCGCTGCTCCTGCGCGGTCAGCTGCGCCATCTCATCGGTGTAGGCACCGGTGGCGATCCGCCGCACGCGCTCGAGGACCTTCTCGGTCACCGCCGGGTCGAGCAGCGATTCGCCGCGGCCCACGGATTCGAGCGCGCCGACGAGGTCCCGCGCGCGGATCTGCTTGAGCAGGTAGCCCGAGGCGCCGGCGACGATGGCCGAGAGCACCGCCTCCTCGTCAGGGTACGAGGTCAGCATCACAACGCGCGTGGCCGGCAGCTCCGCCCGAATCTCCCGGCAGG
Organism: Chloroflexota bacterium; assembly: GCA_021812735.1. Next base: position 13,576 of record JAKAMV010000036.1, read on the forward strand.
CCTCGATGCCGGACCCGTCCGGCAGCCGCACGTCCATCACCACGATGTCGGGCTGGAAGCGACGGGCCTGCTCGATGGACTCGGCGGCCGAGCCGGCCTCGGCGACGACCTGGAAGCCCTCTCGACGGTCAAGGAGCGCGACAAGGCCCTGGCGGACCACCTCATGGTCGTCGACGACCAGCAGGCGCATCGGACGCGAGCTCAGATCAGTCACAGTTGCTTCGTCTCCGGCCCTGAAGGGGGGACGCGCCCCGGCGCCTCGCTGGGCAACGACGGCACTCGCACGATGATACGCGTGCCAGTGCCATCAGGCCGTTCAATTGTGAACGAACCGCCCATCCCGACCGCGCGATCGCGCATGTTCTGCAGTCCCTGGTGCCGTCCGAGGCGGTCTGGCCGGGCCTGGCTGCCGGGGTCGAGGCCCCGCCCGTTGTCCTCGATGCACAGCACCAGCTCGTCGCCGTCCTGGGCGAGCACGAGCTCGGTCCGCGTGGCCCCGGAGTGCCGGGCCACGTTGGAGAACGCCTCGCGCGCGATGAACAGCAGGTCCGACGATCGGTCCGGGGCCATTGCGCGGAGCATGGCCGCCCCGCCGTCGAGATCCAGCTCGAGGTCGATGACCGCGTTCATCCCGAGCTCCTCGCCGAGCCGGACGATCGCCTCGACCGGGTCCTCCTCGCCGCCCATCGTGGGCCGCAGCCGGAGGATGTACGAGCGGATGTCCGCGATCACCAGGTTGAGCGCGTCGATCGCCCGGTCCACGCGCGCGACGGCCTCGACGCGGCCCGCGGCGTCCTCGACCAGCTCGGGCACGTCCTCGAGCGAGAGGCCAACCGCGTAGATCGCCTGGATGATCCCGTCGTGAAGGTCCTTGCCGATGCGCTCACGCTCCTCGACCACGGCGAGGCGCTGCACCTGGTCGTGAAGCCGGGCGTTGTCGATGGCGATGCCGGCGTGCACGGCGAACATCTCGACCAAGCGCTCGTCGTCCTCGGTGAACGGCTCACCGTCGCGCTTGTCGGCGAGGTAGAGGTTGCCGACCGAGCGTCCCTTGACCCACACGGGCGCGCCGAGGAACGAGGTCATCAGCGGGTGGTGCGGCGGGAACCCGTACGCGGTGGGATCCTTGCGGACGTCGTCCACGCGCAGCGTCCGGCCCTCGCGGATGATGCGCCCCAGGAGGCCCATGCCGTGTGGCACGGGCCCGATCATCGCCCGTAGCTCAGGCGTGACGCCGCTGGAGATGAACCGCTCGATGCGGCCCCGTCCATCGGCGATGCCGAGCGCGGCGAACTTGGCGCCGACCAGGTCGCGCACACGCTCGACGATGACGGTGAGCACCCGGTCGATGTCCAGCTCGGCGGCGACGGCACGAGTGGCCGCCTCGAGGGCCGAGAGGCGCTCCGCGCGCTGGTGCACCTCGGCCCGCGACCACGCGGCGTCGAGCGCCACCTCGATCGTGCCCACCAGCGCCTCCGCGGCGCCGTCTGGCGCGTCGAGGAACAGGCGGCCGAGGGTGTGCTCTCCGTAATGCGACCTGAGGCTGAACACCGCAAGGCCCGCGCGCTCCGCCACGGCCGGGGGCTGCGCCAGCTGGCCGGCGCCGACCTCGAGAGCGGGCAGTGGCGGCGCGCACACCTCGAGCACCGCGCCACGGGCGCCGACCACCCCGAGCACCTCGCCGAGCGCGAGCGCGACCGCCTGCCGGCTGGTCGGCGACGGCTCCCGCTGCCATCGCTCCAGCGCGTCGAGAACCCGCACGAGCGGGAACGGACCCGACGCGTGCTCAGCCTCCTCGCTGCTGCGCTGGGCGTGTGACACCCGGTGAGCCTAGCAGCCCGGCGACGGCCACGGGTCACGCCGCCCGCGCCTTCGGGCCATTGGTCACTTCGCAGGTACGGGCATGCCCCTGACCATTCGCGCATCCAGTCGACGCACCCGTCCATCCAAGAGCCCGTGCCCGTGGAGCCTGCCATGACGTCCCACCCCACGCCGACCCGAGTCGAGCCGGTCGAGGAGCGCAGCCAACTGAGCCGCCGCGGATTCCTCCGCGCCGCCGGTGTCGTCAGCCTCACGGGCGTCGCCGCCAGCCTCGCCGCCTGCCAGGCCGCCACCAGCCCGCAGTGGAGCTTCGGGGCGCCCGCCACGCCCGGCACGGCCCCGTCGGCCGCGGCGACGGTGGCCCCGGCCGTGTCGCCGTCCAGCGCGCCATCGCCCAGCACCGCGGCGCCTGCTCCGTCAGCCTCGGCGTCCCCATCGCTGCCCGGCAACCTGCCGGCCGGCTGGAGCGCCCACGACATCGCGGCCCGCCAGGTGGTCCGCCGCTACGTCGGCAACCTGGCGCCGGCCCTCAAGGGCGTCTACGGCGATGCGGTGTTCAGCCAGATGGCCGAGATCCTGGGCGCCGCGGACAACTACCCCGAGCTGACCCAGAAGCCGGCCTTCGCCCAGGTCCCCAACCTGTTCATCAGCGACCTGACCGCGCCGCTCAAGCCCACGCTGGACCCCGACGGCTACGTCCACTTCGAGATGACGGTCGATGACTTCGACTGGCGGATCGACGAGCTCAAGCCGCCGGTCAAGGCGACCGGCTACAACAGTCAGTGGCCCGGCCCGACGATCCGCGTGAAGGAGGGCGACAAGGTCCGCGCGGTGTTCACCAACAACCGCCAGGAGACGACGAGCGTCCACTTCCACGGCGTCGAGTTCGAGAACTTCCTGATGGACGGCGTGGCGTTCGTCACGCAGCTGCCCATCCCGCCCGGCGAGAAGTTCGCCTACGAGTTCACGGCCGGTCGGCCCGGCTCGCTGATGTACCACTCGCACCACAACGCCACCGACCAGGTGGGCCGTGGCCAGCTGGGCGCCTTCGTGGTGGAGCCCAAGGCGCCGACGGCGGACGAGAAGAAGGTCGACGGCGTCGACTACGTCTGGATCTCGAACGACTCCCTGGGCGGCTTCACGATCAACGGCCACGGCTTCCCGGCCACGGTGCCGGTCCTCGCGGCGCTGGGCCAGACCGTCCGGGTGCGGTTCATGAACGAGGGCACGATGATGCACCCGTGGCACCTCCACGGGTACCGGATGAAGGTGATCGCCCGGGACGGGTACGCGCTGCCCCAGCCGTTCTACTGCGACACGCTGGGCGTGAACCCCGGCGAGCGCTACGACGTCACCGTCACCGCGGACCGCCTGGGAATCTGGGCGTTCCACTGCCACATCCTCCCCCACGCGGAGGGGGCGGACGGCATGTTCGGCATGGTCAACACCTTCATCGTGGTGCCCAAGCCGGAGCACATCACCGCCATCCTCAACCTCCTCACGGCATAGGGCCGCACGGACGATGGCGTTCATGGCGACGCGCGCCGACCAGGAGCCGGGCCGGAGGCCGGAACCGGACGCGCGCACCGCCGAGCAGCCGGGGACGCACATGAAGAAGCTGCTCCTCGCGACGGACCTGACCGAGGCGTCGGCGTCGGCCACCGACGAGGCGTTCGAGCTGGCGAGCCGGCTCGACGCCTCACTGCTGGTCGTGTCGGTCATCGACCCCGGTTCGCTGCTCCTGCCGGGCGGCCGGTTCCGCGTCCGGGTGGACCAAGTCCGCGAGCGGCGCGAGAAGCTGGCCCAGGAGCTGGTCGAGCGCGGGCGGGCCGCCGGGATCGACGTTTCCTTCCTGATCTGGACCGGCGACCCTGGCGACATGATCATCGAGGCCGCCGCGGCCGAGCACGCCGACATGATCCTGGTGGGCAGCCACGGCCGCGGCGCGGTTGGGCGCCTGTTCCTGGGCAGCGTGTCGGAGCACGTCGTCCGCAACGCGCCGTGCCCGGTGCTGGTGGTCCGGCCGAGGGAGGCGCCCGTCAACTAGACCCGCGGCACGGCCGCCCCAGCCACGCCTGTCCCGACGACGCCCGGTCGACTCTCCCCCGACTGGGCGTCGTGCCGTCCGGCGCCCTACTTCGTGTAGACGCCCCCGGGGTCCAGTTCCTCGCGGACGAGGCGCAGCTCCTCGGCGGTCGGCGGCGCGGTGGTCTGGAGCCCGGCGCTGACCTTCGGCTGCCACGCGATCGTGGCCCGGACCTCATCGAGCGTGGCACCGGGGTGCAGGGAATCGAGGCGCATCTCCCCGCCTTCGTCGAAGTGCCAGATGCCGAGGTCGGTCACCACCACGCTCGGCCCGCGGCCGTTCCAGCCGCCCGCCCTGCGGATCGCCTCGGACTGCTCGGCCCCGCCCAGGTTGCCGGGCGAGGTCCGGAAGTCGATCTGCTCCACGAACGAGCGCGCGGACTGGCGCATGATCACGAACACTTGGCGGGCGTTGATCGCGATCTCGCACGCGCCGCCGGACCCAGGCAGCCGAGTCTTGGGACTGGCGTAGTCGCCGATGACCGTGGTGTTGATGTTGCCAAACCGGTCGATCTGGGCCGCGCCCAGGAATCCGACGTCGATCAGCCCGCGCTGGAGGTAGTAGCCGAACAGCTCGAACATCGAGACTACCGCCGTGGCGCCCGTCACGATGGTCGGGTCGCCGATCGAGAGCGGCAGGCGGGCGGGGCGGGCGCCGAACACGCCGGCCTCGTAGACCATCTCGAGGTCCGGGGCCACGGTGCGCTTGGCCAGGTTGACCGCGATGTTGGGCAGGCCCACGCCCACGAAGCAGACGCGGGCCGTGGCGAGCTCGCGCGCCGCGGCCACGATCATCATCTCGCTCTTGGTGAAGCCGGGCTCGCTCATCGGTAGCTCCCGTAGTCCACCGAGCCGGACGGGGCCGGGCCCGGCTTGAGCGACGCGACGCGCTGGGCGCCCAGCTTCTCGATGTACGCGGCGCGATCGGGCAGCTCGTAGACCCACTCGCGCAGCCACGCCTGGACCTTGTCCTCGTCGCGGCTGATCGGGTCCCAGTCGAGGTAGAAGCGGTTGTCGCGGTCGTAGGCGCCCTGGACATAGGATGGGTGGGCGCCGAACGGCTCCACGACCACGGCGTCCACGATGAGCCCGGGGATCACCGTCCGGTTCGGGTCGGCTCGGACCACGCTCTCGTCCACGAGCTCCTCGACGACCACGATCACCCGGTCGGCCGCGAACGCCGCCTCCTTCTGACAGCCGAGCAGGCCCCAGATCTGGGTGTTGCCGTTCGCGTCGGCGCGCTGCGCATGGATGATCGCCACGTCGGGGTTGAGCGGGGGCACGGCGTAGACGATCTCGTCGGAGTAGGGCGACTTGATCGGCCGGATCAGCGGGTTCACCTTGGGGAGGTCGGTCTCGAAGTAGGAGCGCAGGGGCATGAACGGCAGGTTGGTGGCGCCGGCGGTGTATCGAGCCACCATGCCGAAGTGGCTGTACTCCTCGATCTCGAGGGCCCGCTCCCCTGCCAGCGCCGCGGGCTCGATCCGCCGGCGGATCGCGTTCAGGCCCCCCACGCCCGGGTTGCCCAGCCACGAGAAGATGAGCTTGCGGGCCACGCCGCCGGCGATCATCTGGTCGTAGATCACGTCTGGCGTCATCCGCGCGAGGACGAGGTCGCGCTTGCGCTGGCGCACGATCTCGTGGCCGGCCGAGAAGCCGATCAGGTGCGTGAACCCCTCGATCGCCACAGTGTCGCCGTCCCGGACGATCGCCGCCACGGCATCGCGCATCGAGGTGACCTTGCCCGTCATCCGACCTCCGCCCCTGCCGGCCCCGGCTGCGCGGGTCGGCGCGTGCAACAAGGACCCGCAGCCTGGCTCTGGCGTGAACCCAGTGTACGGCGGGCGCCGGGGCCCGAGGACCGCCCGGTCCTGGACGGCCCTGGCCGGACGGCTACCGGCCGGAGGCCCCGAAGCCGTCGCTGGCGAGGCCGGAACGGACGGCAGACTCGACGTGGCCGAGGTCCTGGTCGCGATGGAGCGCCACGTGGGCGACCGACTCGGCGAACAGGCGGACCGCGGTGGCGGCCTCGGCCTGCGAGACGACCAGCGGCGGCGACATCCGCACGCAGGTGTCGCCCGCCTCCAGGACGAGCAGGCCCCGCTCGAACGCCTGCATCTGGACCGCGTCGGCCGTCTCGCCCGAGTCGAACTCGATCCCGATCATCAGGCCCTTGCCCCGGACGTCGCGGACGAGCCCCGGGTACTGCTCCACCAGCGGGCGCAGGCCGTCCATGACCTCGCGGCCGCGGATCGCGGCGTTGGCGATCAGGCCGCCCTCGAGCAGCCGGACAGTCTCGAGCAGGGCGGCCAGCGCCACCGGGTTGCCGCCGTACGTGCTGCCGTGCGCGCCCGCTCCCCAGGTCATGACCTCGTCCTTGGCGATCATCGCGCCCACCGGCATGCCGGAGCCGATCCCCTTGGCCGTCAGCAGGATGTCGGGCTCCACGCCCCAGTGCTGGATCGCCCACATCTTCCCGGTTCGTCCCGCACCCGACTGGACCTCGTCCGCGATGAGCAGGATGCCGTGGCGGTCGCACAGCTCGCGCAGGCGCGGGAGGAACTCGGGCTCAGGGACCACGTACCCGCCCTCGCCCTGGATGGGCTCCACGATGACGGCGGCGAACTCGTCGGCGGGCGCGAGGCGCTTGAAGATGCGCTCCTCGATCTCGGCGAGCCCGGCCAGCCCGTACGGGACGTGGAACACGCCGGGCAGCAGCGGGCCGAAGTGGGCGTGGTACTTCGCCTTGGACGCGGTGAGGCTGACCGCGCCCATCGTGCGCCCGTGGAAGGCGCCCAGGAAGGCGATCACGTTCTGGCGCCTGGTGTGGTAGCGGGCGAGCTTGAGGCCGGCCTCGACCGCCTCCGCGCCGGAGTTGCCGATGAACACGCGCGTCTTGCCCTGCATCGGCGCGATGCGCGCCAGTTCGGCAGCGGCCTGCGCGTAGATGGGCAGGTAGAAGTCGCTCGCGCTGAAGTGCTGGAGCTCCGCGGCCTGCCGCTGGATCGCCGCCACCACGTCGGGGTGACTGTGACCGGTGGAGTTGACCGCGATCCCGGCGGCGAAGTCGAGGAACACGTTGCCGTCGATGTCCTCGATCGCGCAGCCGAGGCCGCGCAACGGAACGATCGGGTAGGCGCGCGGCAGCGACGGACTCGTCCAGGCGCGGTCGAACTCGATGTGCGCACGGGCCTTGGGGCCCGGCAGGGCGGTCACGATGTCCGGCACAGGGCGCGCCTGGAGCGGCGTCGTCATTGGCTCTCCTTGGTTCGCCGCGGGCGGATGGTCGATCGGCACAGCGCCGCAACGCATAGAGGTTATGCAGGTTGCATATCACTCTAGCATTGCCCGCCATCCCCTGAACGGGCCGGTGGACCCGCCGGGTCCTCGTCTCGGCGCCCGCGACGGGGTCCGTGCGGACGCTGGCCGCATGGTGCATGCTGGGGTGGTGGAAGCCGCGCTGATGGCGGTCGCCGTCCTGGTCGTGATGGCCCTGGCGCTGGTGCTCCTGGCGCGCGGCTGGCCCCATTCGTCGAGGCGCACCGGGTACCGCATCAGCGGGAGGGACCGGCCCGCGGGCGAGGAGCCGCCCGTGCCCGAGGACGACGACGCGCGGTGGCACTGGAGGCGGTGACGGTCGGCGACCGGTCGCCCGCCGCCTGCCCCGTCGCCTGGAACGCATGGACGCCGGGCTCGACTCCCCGCCTACCCGCCGAGCATCTGGTCCAGGTTGACGAAGTCGAAACCCGAATCCGTCAGCCCGTCCACGACCCGCGGCAGCGCCTTGTACGTCTCGTACCCGCCGAGGTGCATCAGCACGATGGAGCCGCCCGTCGCACTCCGCAGCACCTTGGCCACGATCTCGTTCGCGGTGGGGCCCGGCGGATCGTTCTCGATCGGCCGCCAGTCGATGGCGTCGACGTCCCAGAGGACCGTCCAGCGATAGCCGGCGGAGCCGACGGCGGCCAGCACCGGCTCGTTGTAGCCGCCGTACGGCGGCCGGAAGAACGGCTTCGGGTCCTGCGAACAGTACGGGGCGATGGCCGCCTGGGCGCGGAGGAGCTCGCCGACCATCTCGGCGGCGGTCAGCGTCCGGAAATCGGGATGGGAGTACGAGTGGCCGCCCAGGGTCAGCAGCTCCGGATGGGCCTGCACGGTCGCCAACACCCGACGGCCGGCGTCGGTCTCCTCGGTGTCGGCCATCGCGCCGGTCACGAACAACGTGGCGTGGACGCCGTGGTCGACCAGCCAGGTCACGATCGCCACCGCGTCGCCGACCCGGCCGCCCATGTCGAAGGTGAGCGCGACCTCCCTCGCGCTGCGCGAGCCGTGACGGACCACCACGCTGGGGCCGACCGCGGGCGACGGCGTCGCGGCGGGCCTGGCGGTCGGCCGAGGGGTGGCGCTGTGGGCCGGGGTGGGATGCAGCGTCGGGGCGACGGCCGGCGACGCGGTCGGACCGCCGGGCGACGGCGCGATCGACGAGGGCGCGGCCCCGCCGCAGGTCGCCAGCAGCAGGGCTGCGGCCGCCAGCGCCCCGAGACCGCGGACCGGAGAGCGCCGCCCACGCGTGGCCGACGCCGAGTGCAGCGAACCGGCCGTGTGCCCCACGGCGTCATGGTCTGCGCACGTGGCGGCCGCGAGCACGGCTATTGGCGGTGATCGACGCCGCCGCAGGTCACGATCGGACGACGGAATGGCGCACCCGACGCCACCCCGGGCACGTCAGTCGACCACGGTGTGGCTCTGCTCCCGCAGGAACTGGGCGACGTAGTACATCGACAGGCCGGCCTTGCCGGTGGAGCCGGAGCCCTTCCAGCCGCCGAACGCCTGGACGCCCGGCCACGCGCCGGTGGTGGCGCCGGCGCGGCGGTTGACGTACAGCACGCCCGCCTCGATCTCCTCGAGGAAGCGCTGGACCTCGGCATCGTCCTCGCTGTAGACGCCCGCGGTGAGCCCGTAGACGTTGTCGTTGGCGAGGCGAAGGGCCTCGTCGAGCGAGTCCACGGCGCAGACGGCGGTGTACGGCGCGAACAGCTCGTCCTGGAACAGCCGGTGCGAGGCCGGCAGCCCGTCCACTACGGTCGGCTCGACGTAGTAGCCGCGGGCGAGGGGGCCGTCGGTCAGCTGCTCGCCGCCGGTGAGGACCCGGCCGTCGCGGCGCGCCTCGGCGACCGCCTGCTGGTGGCGGTCGACGGCCCGCTGGTCGATGACCGGCCCGAGGAACGCCGTGCGCGGCAGCGGGTCGCCCACGACGAGCTTCTCGGTCTTGGCGACGAGCTGCTCGACGAACGCGTCGTGGACGTCGCGGTGGACGTAGACCCGGCTGTTGGCCGAGCACTTCTGGCCGCCGAACCCGAACGCGGCCCGCATCACGCCCTCGGCCGCCTCCTCGAGATCGGCGGAGGCCATCACGATGGCCGGGTTCTTGCCGCCCATCTCCACGATGCATGGCCGCGGGTACTTGTGGCTGAACCGCTTGAACAGCGCGAACCCGACCTCGTAGGAGCCGGTGAACACGATTCCGTCAATGCCGAGGTTGGTCTGGAGCTCGTCGCCGACCGTGTCGCCGGGGCCCATGACCAGGTTGAACACCCCATCGGGCACGCCCGCGTCTCGGTATGCCTCCTTGATCGCGATCGCGGTCATGGCGCCCGCGGAGGCGGGCTTGAACACGACGGCGTTGCCGGCCATCATGGCCGCCGCCGACGGGCCGACGGCCAGCGCCATCGGGAAGTTGAACGGGCTGATCACCGCGAACACGCCCATCGGCCGCAGGACCGACCGGGTGTGGACGGTCGAGTCGCCGAGACTGTCCATCGGGTGATCGTAGTAGTTGTTCGCCTCGGCCGTCCTCGAGTAGTAGCGGATCAGGTCCGCCGCCTCCTCGACCTCGCCCAGCGCCTCGAGACGGGTCTTGCCCACCTCGACCGCCATCAGGCCGGCGTACTCCATCTGGCGCTCGGAGATGAGTTCTGCCGCGCGGCGGAGGATCTCGAGCCGCTTCTCCCAGCCCAGGCGGAACCAGCTGGGCTGTGCGCGGCGAGCGGCCGCGATGGCGTCCTGCACATCAGCCCTGGTGCCCTTGGCGAACGTGCCCACCAGGATGTCGGTGTCGATGGGCGAGCGGACCTCGAACGTGCCGTCGCCGTCGCGTTCCCTGCCGTCGACCAGATTGCGGTGGTACTGGCCGAGCCGCGCCTTCGCCTTCTCGAGCCCCGCCTCGTAGAGCCGGTGCAGCGTCTCGTTGTTGGCCGACAGCGTGGCGTAGGTGATCTTGATGCGCTCGGCAGTCATTGACAGCTCCCGTGTGGCGCGCACGGCCGGGGATTGGCCGCGCGGTCCGAGGTCGATCGTTGGGGCCAGTCTAGTCCCGGTGCGAGGGCGCCGATGGACGGCCGGCGCCGAGCCGCACCGCGTGCCCCCGCGGCACGGCGGCGGCGCCTCCGCTCGTCGTGCTGTGGCGGGTGTATAGTGACATCGACAGTCATTTGGGTGTGAGCACCTAACGGAGGTATATCCCATGTCCACCACGGTGCCCCGGGTGCCCGGCCGCTGGCTGGCCCTCGGCGGGATCAGCCTCGGCCTGCTCGCCGTCGGGCTCGACATCACCGTCCTCAGCCTTGCCCTGCCAACCCTCGCAACGGCCCTGGGCGCCAACGAGAGCGAGCTCCAGTGGTTCGTGACCGCATACACCCTTGCGCTGACCGCGGCCATGCTCCCCGCCGGCCTGATCGGCGACCGCCTGGGGCGCAAGCGGGTCATGCTGGCCGCGCTGGTCGTGTTCGGTGCCTCGTCCGCCGCATGCGCGCTGTCCCCGAGCGCGGCGCTGTTCATCGCGGCCCGCGTGGCGCTGGGCCTGGCCGGCGCCGCGATGGTGGTGATGGCGCTCGCGATCATCACGGTGCTGTTCGACGAGGCGGAGCGCCCGCGCGCGATCGGCATCTGGGGCGCAGCCAACTTCCTCGCGCTGCCGCTCGGGCCCATCGTGGGCGGCTGGATGCTGTCCAACTTCTGGTGGGGCTGGGTCTTCATCGTCAACGTGCCGGTCGTGCTCGTCGGCCTCCTCGCCGTCGCCGCCCTGGTGCCCGAGTCGCGGAGCGCGAACCGGCCGGCGATCGACTGGCTCGGCGTCGCGGG
>JAKAMV010000709.1 GCA_021812735.1 Chloroflexota bacterium
CCAGATCGGTGAGGTCGAGTACGCCCCGGGCGAACCGAAGGGGACGCCCTGGCACCCGCATCGCGGCTTCGAGACCGTGACCTACATCATCGATGGCACCTTCGAGCACCAGGATTCGAACGGCGGTGGCGGGCTGATCACGAACGGCGACACCCAGTGGATGACCGCCGGGGCGGGGATCCTGCACATCGAACGACCGCCCGAGGCGCTCGTCGTGAGCGGCGGGCTGTTCCATGGCCTCCAGCTCTGGGTGAACCTCCCGGCGGCCCGGAAATGGGCGCCGCCGCGCTACCAGGACCTGCGCGCGAACGCGGTCGGCCTGGCCGCCTCGGCCGACGGCGGCGCGCTCCTGCGGATCATCGCCGGTGACCTCGCCGGTCAGCGCGGTCCGGGCGCGACGTACACCCCGATGACGATGGTCCACGCCAGCCTCAGTCCGGGCGCGCGACTGGTCCTGCCCTGGCGGGTCGAGGACAACGCCCTCGTCTACGTCCTGGCGGGGCAGGGGAGCGTTGGGTTCGAAGAGCGACCGATCGGCACCGGCCAGCTCGCGGTGTTCGGCGCGGGCGACGCGCTCACGATCAGTGCCGGCCGAGTCCAGGAGAGCCGGAGCCCGGATCTCGAGGTGCTCCTTCTGGGCGGACGACCGATCGGCGAGCCGATCGCCTGGTACGGCCCGTTCGTGATGAACAGCCGTGACGAGCTGGCCCAGGCCTTCGAGGACTACCGGGCGGGCCGGCTCGGGGTGATCCCCGCGGTCCACAACACGCCGGCGGGTCTCCAGGAGCGGCGCCTACCCTGAGACCTCGAACGCGCCGAGTCGCGCCAGGGCGGCCGTCGCGGCTGCATCGCCAGCTAGACCCGGACGACGGCGAGCCCCGCGAGCTCGACGCACTCGTCATCCCGCGTGACGAGCCGGACGCCGAGGGCAATCGCGGTGGCGGCGCTCCAGGGCTCGCCGGCCGTGATCACCGAGACCGCCAGGCGATCCGGTTCGGGAGTATAGACATAACTCACCTTATCGGAAGTGCCTCCGGCCCACCCGAGAGGGCGAGGACACGCCGGACCTCGCGCTCGTCCGGTGGCCGTCAGGGCGGCATGTGGCGAACGACCAGGGCGTGAACGGATTACAAAGGCGTCAGGTCCGTGCCGGCGAGTCCGAGTCGATCGAAGTACGCCTGGACGCCGGCCACGAGGCGCGAGGCATCAATCACCAGCTGTCCGACCTCCTCCGGCTCGTATGGAGGGTCGTCGGGCTGGGGATACCGAGCGGCCGTTTGCGCGCCCGAGAGGGCGACGAGGTCGCACCCGGTGCCCTGGGTGGTCCGCGCCGGGTAGGGCACCCTCCCCCACCCCGCCTCGTGATCGACGAACGTCGCCGGATCCTCGTCGGTGGTGCTGTTGCGCGCCGAGCGGTCGACGGGATCGGTCAACTGGGGCTTGCCCCCACCTGGTACGCTATCGGGGTTCTCAGCGACCAGCCGGGGGATATGGTCCAGCCCAGCCCGTCATCCCGCCCGTGAGCCCGAACGGCTCGTCCGCGAGCGCGTCGTGGCCGCCCTGCCCGAGGGTGCGCGCGCCTACGCGAACGTCCGCTGGCTGGCGCCGGTGCGGCGCGGCGGGCCCGCCCGGGACGACTGCACTGGCCTACCGCCGGCCCTTCGGCGAGTCGGTCGCCGGTCTGGCAGCGGAGCGTGACCCTCAGCGCACAGGTGTCGTCCTGAAAGAACCGTCTAGCAAGTCGGCGGAGCCATCGACCGGCAGACTCAGCCCGCCGCCGTGGCATTCTGCACACGCGCCACCGCATGAGCGAGATTCCTGGTGGCCGGGTACAGCTCGCGATAGACGCGGTAGAGCTCGCCATATCGGTCGGCGGCCGCCGAGTCGGGCTCAAGGACCTGCGCGGGTGGGTTCCAGCGGACGTGGCGGGCGACGAGCCCGGAGCCGAGCCCCGCGAGATAGGCGTCACCATAACTGGCACCGACTGTTACCTCCGGGATGATCTGGGCCACACCGGTGACATCGGTGACCACCTGCGACCAGAGGCCGCTTCGCGTTCCGCCGCCCACCGCCACGAGCCGTCGCGGGGTAGCCCCGACGCCCGCCATGACCTCAAGGTTGTGGCGCACCTCGTATGCGGTGCCCTCGAGGAGGGCACGGTAGATATGGCCACGGGTGTGCGACAGCGTCAGCCCGAACAGCATGCCGCGGGCGCTCGGGTCGAAGATGGGCGAACGGGCCATCCCGAAGAACGGGAGCACGACTAGGCCCTCGGCACCGGGAGGCGTCGCGGTCGCCTCCCCGAGGAGGGTGTCGAAATCCGAGCCTAGGACATCTTTGAGCCAGACGGTGAGACCGCCCGAGGCGGACAGCCCCGCGGCGTACGTGGGGTTGTCCTTGAATACACCCTGCGTGCTCCAGATCGCCGGGTCGGGCCTGAACGCCGGCGCGACCTCCACGATGAACATCGTTGTGCCGTACATCAGCATGGTGTCACCCGGGTCGCGGACCCCGGCGGACAGTGCCTCTGCCCACGCATCGATCGTCCCGGCGATCACCGGAGTCCCCTCGGGGATGCCGGTGGCGACGGCACCGGCAGCGTGGACTCGGCCCACCACCTCGTCAGACCACGCGAGGCTCGGGAGCGCGAGGCCGGGGGCGACCTCGGCGGCCCAGTCCGCGGCCCATGACGAGGTCGTCATGTCATAGAGCGGGTCCATCTGGCTGGCGGACTGGTGGTCCAGGACGTATTCGCCGGTCAGCCGCTCGATGATCAAGGAGTTCGCCATGTGGAACCGCGCCGTGCGGGCCCAAACGTCGGGCTCATGGCGGCGGATCCAGGCGATCTTGGCGCCGCCGGCCTGCGACGTGAGCAGGGTCCCGCCGCGAGCGAGGATGGCAGCCTCGCCAAAGCGCATGGTCAGCTCGGCCACCTCGTCCATGGCCCGGGTGTCGATGCCGTACAGGATCGCAGGGCGGAGGGCCCGGCCGCCGGCATCCACGGGCAGGACGGCGGGGCCGATGCCGCTGGCGCAGACGGCCGCGACTTGACCGTGGCCACCCTGAACGAGTTCGCGGGCGATGGAGGTGAAGTCGCCCCACCAGATCGCCTCAGCGTCGTGTTCCGCCCAGCCGGGCGCTGGCATCGAGAGCTGGTGGGGCCGGACGGTCGTCGCGACAAGGACGCCCTCGGGAGTCGTCAGCACGCCCTTGGAGCTTGAGGTGCCAATGTCGATGCCGAGCAGCAGGTCGGTCATGGGTGGCCTCACGGAGCGGTGGCGGGGTGGGCCGAGCACAGGAGGAGGCGGCACACCGAATGGACCGAGGGATTGCGCCGCCTACTTGCGCCCGTACAACGGCCCGAAGTTGGCGCAGGCGCGGAAGTCCGCGCCCTCGGGGTCGGCCGTGCCAAGGTTCGCCCAGGCGGACGGCCGGAAGACGTCCTCCTCAGGTACGTTGTGCATGTGGACCGGGATCCGGAGCATCGAGGCCAGGGTGATCAGGTCCGCGCCGACGTGGCCGTAGCTGATCGCACCGTGGTTGGCGGCCCAGTTCGCCATCACGCTGTACACGCTGCGGAACGGGCCGACGCCCGTGGTCCGTGGCACGAACCAGTGCGTGGGCCAGGTGGGGTCGGTCCGCTCGTCGAGTGTCCTGTGCACCTCGTCGGGCAGCTCGACCGTCCAGCCCTCGGCGATCTGGAGCGTGGGCCCGATCCCGCTGACGAGGTTGAGCCGCGCCATGGTGACCGGCATGCCGCCCTTCGAGACGAACTGGCTCGAGAAGCCGCCACCGCGGAAGTAGCCGCGGTTCGCCGGGTACCAGGTCGTCGCAGCAAGCGCCGCCGAGACATCGGCCTCGGTGATCTCCCAGAACGGCTTCATCGCGGGCTTGCCGTCGGCGTCGGTCATCGCGCCCGTCGCGTCGAGTGTGGCCGCGCCGGAGTTGATCAAGTGGATGAACCCGTCGCTGGCGAGCCCGTCGGGCCGGTAGCCGGTCACACGCTCGACCGCGTCGGGGCTCCAGTACGTCCGCACGTCGGCGAAGATCTGGGCCCGGTTGGTGAGCAGGTACATCAGGAGCATCGACGCGCCGTTGAGGGAGTCGTTCTCGGTCGCGAAGATGTGCGGCGCGCGGGTCCCGTTCCAGTCGAACGACGAGTTCAGGATCGCCTCCATGAAGTCACCGTTGGGCGAGTGGTCAGTCCAGGCGCGTTGGCCCTGGAAGCCGCCGAGGATGGCGTTGCGGCCCATCGCCTCCTCGGCGTGGCCCAGTTCCGCCAGACGCGGGTTACCCACAAGGAGGTCCCGGGTGATCAGGGTCATCTTGACGACCGTCTCCCAGTCGGCGTCCAGTTGCGCCCGGCTCTTCTTCTTGTCGGGGGTGTTGCGGTCCGCGCCCTCGCGGCAGTTTGCGCGCGTCCAGGCGAGCGCCTGCTCGTACTCGACGGGGTCGTAGATCCCCTCCTCCAGCCGCCGGGTGAACTCAGACATGTCGACGCTCTCGACGCGCATCCCGAGGTACTTCTCGAAGAACTGGTGGTCCACGATCGAGCCCGCGATGCCCATCGAGACGCTGCCGAGCGACAGGTATGACTTGCCGCGCAGGATCGCTGCCGCCAAGCCCGCCTTCGCAAAGCGCAGGATCTTCGTCTCCACATCTGCCGGGATGGACCCGTCGGTAGCGTCCTGCACGTCGCGGCCGTAGATGCCGAACGCCGGGAGGCCCTTCTGGGTGTGCGCGGCGAGAACGGCCGCCAGGTACACGGCGCCCGGCCGCTCGGTCCCGTTGAAGCCCCACACCGCCTTGGGCGTGAGCGGGTCCATGTCCATCGTCTCGGAGCCGTAGCACCAGCAGGGCGTGACTGTGATCGAGACCCCGACGCCCTCCTTGCGGAACAGCTCGGCCACTTTGGCCGCCTCGTACACCCCGCCGATGTTATGGCCAGGGACAACGACCTCGACTGGGGTGCCGTCCGGATACCGGAGATTGTTGCCGATCAGGGCCGCCGTGCGCAGCGCCATGTTGCGCGTTTGGTCCTCGAGCGACTCCCGGACGCCGTGCATGCGGCCGTCGACTGCCGGGCGGATTCCGATCTTGGGCCAGTCCCCTACGAAGCGGCCTGCGGTGTTGACGGTAGTCATGCGGTTACCTCGTGCTCTTGGGACACTGTGTCCGGATCCTTGGACGACGGTTACCCCCGGTGGACGACGCCGATCGTGATTAGGATGTTGCCGTAGGTCCGCTGTTCACCGGTTGCGATCGCGAGGGCGCAGTCCGGGCTGCGGGCCATCTCGTAGAACGCGAACCGGCCCACCCGCACAAGCTCGTTGTCCGGGAGAAGCTCGCGGAAGTCCGCGTAGATGATCGGCTCGGTGC
>JAKAMV010000710.1 GCA_021812735.1 Chloroflexota bacterium
CTGCTGGGCCAGCTCCTTGACCGTCCGGTTGAGCATGAACGGCGTCGGAAGCAGCCAATGCCCCGTCGCGGCGACGATCAGCACGCCCGAGCGGCGCGAGACCTCCTCAAGAAGCGCAATGTCGCGACCTAGGTCGAAGGGTGTCGCATCGACGATCGTCTGGACGCCGTCGGCCTTCGCCTGGACCAGAGCCGCGACACCTCGCTTTCGGAGCGTGTCGAAGCCGCCGCTGACACTCGGAAAGCCGCGAACAACGCCGGCGCTTCCGCAGACGATGTGCTCGTGGACGAGCGTCGACCCCAGCTGGGCCGCTTCGACGCGCCCGGTGACGGTCTCGATGCCCGGACTCACGGCACCTCATCCTCCCGGAAGTACTTGGCGATCGATGGGTCGGCGAGGTGGGCGGTGTTACGCTCCGTGAGCATGGCGCGATAGCGCCGCACCTCTTCAACGGCCTTCTGGGCATTGCGCTCCTGCACCGCTTCAGACCGCGCGACCGCGAGCTCGAGCAGGAGGTCCCACGACTCGGGGTCTTCGTAGACCAGGGCCTTGTCGTATCGGAGGCCGGTAGGCCCAAGGACGATCCGGATGAGCTCCTGGAGCCGCGGGTAGCCCGTCGCACCGAAGATCCGCTGGTGGATCTCCACGGCGAGCTCACCGAACCTGCGCTCGTCCCGCGCCTTGCGCGCCTGCTTGAGGTCCTTCGTGATCCTCGCGATCTCTGCGATCTCCGCGTCGGTGATCCGCTGGACCACCCTTGGGTATGCGGGCATCTCGAGCGCATCCACCAGATAGCCCTGCTCCTCCATCTCGTTGACGGAGAGCCAGCGGACCGTCGCGCCCCGGTACGGGGCGACGTCGACAAGGCCCTCTGCTTGGAGCTGGAACAGGGCTTCCCGCACCGGCGTCTTCGAGACCCCGAGCCGCGTGGCGAGCTCGGTCTCGACGAGGCGCTCCCCCGGCGGGAGCTCGAAGCTCATGATCATGTCGCGCAGCGTCTCAAAGACGGCCCGTTTGTAGGTTCGGAGATTGAGGTCGACTGCGGGGCTGCCCGGCCGCCCCTGTCCGTCGCCGTCGGATCGGGGTGATGTCTTCGTGCGCGCCATTTCGTTCGTCCGAACTCCTGCAGCGAAATCCGCCAACTCGTTCTTGCGATCATAGCGAACGGGCGGCTATGATAATGCTTGAGATATGGTATTCCATACCGCAGATAGCCAGCCAAGGGCGAGGTGAGGCGTTGATGACCGCGGTGCCCATGGGGATCCCCCAGCGAGTCGCCCTCTACCGGTCGCAGTTCCAGCTGCGGACGTTCGAGCGTCGTGCGCACGAGATCTTCTTTGAGGGGCTGATCAAGGGGACGAGCCACCTGGCGACCGGACAGGAGGCCATCGGGGCCGCGTTCGGGGCGGCGATGCGGCCCGATGACTACACCTTCTGTACCTACCGCGGCCACAACCATGTCCTCGCGCGCGGCGTGTCCATGACGGCCGTCTACGCCGAGCTCATGGGGCGGGCCGGCGGCCTAATGGGGGCAAAGGGCGGCTCGATGCACCTCACCAGCGTCGCACACGGCGCGTTGGGCTCCTACGCAATCGTCGGCGCCCACCTCCCGATCGCGGCCGGAGCGGCCTGGTCCGCTCAGCTCCGCGGCAGCGGGCAGGTCGCCGTGTGCTTCTTCGGGGACGGCACCACGAACATCGGCGCATTCCACGAGGCACTCAACGCGGCCGCAGTGTGGAAGCTTCCTGTGGTCTTCGTGTGCGAGAACAACAGCTACATGGAGTACACGCCGATCGAGTCAGTTACTGCGGTGCCGCACCCAGCCGCCGACCGGGCCGCGGCGTACGGGCTCGACCCGATCCTGATCGACGGCAATGACGCCGACGTGGTCTACGCCGCGGCGGTCGCTGCCATCGAGCGAGCGCGCCGAGGCGACGGCCCGAGCCTGATCGAGGCCCTGACCTACCGCCATGGCGGCCACTCCCGAGCTGACCCGGGGAGCTATCGACCGAAGGACGAGGTCACGGCGTGGATGGCACGCGACCCGATCCCGATGTACGCGGCCCGCCTCGTCGAGGCTGGCGTGCCGCGGGACCAGCTCGACCGCATCGAGGCCGAGGTCATTGCCGCCGTCGAGGCCGCCATCGAGGAAGCCAAGGCGATGCCAGAACCGGCACCTGAGACGGCGACCACCAATGTCTGGAGCGACGGCGGCTCCGCGTGGCGCACGTAGCAGCCTCGCCCAACCGGAGCGAGCGGCCGGCTCGGTCGGCCTGTTTCCGCCGTGAGGCGGCCGTTCTGCACCTGATCGACCGGGCGGGCACCCAGGCGGGAGGAGTCCAATGGCGGAGATGACCTACCGGGCGGCCGTGGCGGCCGCCCTCGCCCAGGAGCTCGAGCGGGACCCGCGAGTCGTGTTCCTCGGCGAGGACGTGGCGGCAGCCGGCGGCGTCTTCAAGACGACCTCCGGTCTCCTCGAGCGGTTCGGACCCCGGCGGGTACTTGACACTCCGATTTCCGAGCAGGCCATCCTGGGGATGGCCATGGGCGCCGCAATGACCGGGATGCGGCCCGTGGCCGAGATCATGTTCAGCGACTTCCTCGCCGTGTGCTGGGACCTCGTCGCCAACGAGATCGCGAAGACGCCGTACATGACGGATGGACAGGTCTCGTTGCCCCTTGTCATCAGAACGGCGAACGGCGGGGGCATTCGCTTTGGCGCGCAGCACAGCCAGTCCGTCGAGAACTGGGCGATGTCAGTGCCGGGCCTGAAAGTCGTTGCCCCGTCGAATGCCGCCGACATGAAGGGCCTCCTCGCCGGCGCCATCCGGGACCCGGATCCCGTGATCGTGTTCGAGCACAAGAACCTGATGTCGAGCAAGTGCGAGGTGCCCGACGGCGAGCACGTTCTCCCTCTCGGGCGGGCCGCCGTCCTCCGGCACGGCCGACACGCGACGGTCGTGGCGCTCGCCGCCATGGTGCCGGTCGCCCTAGCCGCAGCCGACACCCTGCTTGCTGAAGGCATTGAGCTGACCGTGATCGATCTCCGGACGCTCGTCCCGCTCGACATGACGACGGTCCTTGCCTCGGTGCGGGAGACCGGCAAGCTGTTCACCGTCGAGGAGAACCCGCGGCTCTGCGGCTGGGGCGCCGAGATCGTGTCCATCGTCGCCGAGGAGGCCATCGACCACATTGACGGGCCGATCGTGCGCATCACGACGCCCCATCAGCCGTTGCCGGCCGCCGAGAACCTGGAGCGGCTCACGATCCCCAGCCCGGAGAGGGTTGTCGACACGATCCGGAGGACCTTGCGATGAGCGACGACCTGTTTCGCTTTGACGGGCGCGTGGCGATCATCACGGGATCCGGGGGCGCGCTCGGCCGCGCCATGGCGATCGGGTTGACGAAGGCTGGCGCCGCCCTCGGGCTCGATGACCTGGACGAGGGGCGCCTGCAGGGGACGGTGTCCGCCGTGCGGGCACTCGGCGGCCAGTGCGTGGCGATGCGGGGTGACGCGGCCGACCTCGCGCACATCGAGGCGTTCGTGGCCGAGGTAGAGCGAACCCTCGGGCCCGTTGACGCTCTCGTCAACAACGCGGGCATCAACCCGCAGCAGGGCGCCCCCGAGGACTTCCCGATGGACGTCTGGGAAGAGGTCATGCGGGTCAACGTCGGCGGGTACATCCGCTTCGCGCAAGTCGTGGCCCGACGCATGATCGCGGCCGGTCGGGGTGGCAGCATCGTCAATGTCAGCTCGATCGCCGGTACCTCGGCCCTGGGCAGGGGCAATCTGGCGTTCGGCGTGAGCAAGGCCGGCGTGGACCAGATGACCCGGGAGCTCGCCGTCGCCTGGGCTAGCCACGGGATCCGGGTCAACTCCATCATCCCTTGCCAGTTCGTCAACGAGGGCCTGATCGGGGTCATGGCCGACCCGTCGAAGGCGGGCAACGTGGCCCGCATGATGGCGGGTATTCCGATGGGCCGGATGGGACGCCCGGAGGAGATCGTCGGCCCGGTCCTGTTCCTGCTGTCCGACGCCGCCTCCATGGTGACCGGGGTCAATCTCCCGGTGGACGGGGGCAACCTCGCGATGAACCCGGGAGGCAGCCTCCCGACGCCCTGACCCTCCGATCGACCCACTGAGCTAGGAGACTGGAATGCCCGACGACCTGCGCTACCTCGTCCTCAGGACCGATGACATCCTCCCCTTCACCCATCCCGCCGATCCCGCCTACCACTCACAGCACGTCCTAGGCAGCGAGACCACTGGCCGCCACGACCTGCTTCTGAACCAGGGACGGGTGGACCCCCACAAGGGTCTGGGCGGCGGAAACCACCCCGACAACGACGAGATCTACTACGTCGTTCGTGGGCGCACGCTCGTCGACCTCGGCGGCGACCCCAACACGGGCGAGGGCCATAAGACGTACCGACTCGAGCCCGGCATGGTGGTGTTCATCCCCGAGGGCGTCTTCCACCGGCTGCGCAATGACACGGATGAGGAGCTGTTGATCCTCACGATCTGGCCGAAGCCTGCCGCCGCCGGCGCGAATGGGATCCATGACGAGCGTCTCGAGACGTGGGGCACCGGGTTCCGGCTAAGGGACGGCCGCTCGATGGTCATCGACGGCAACTCCTCGCGCGTCGTCGCCCCCGAGGAGGGTTGGGATCCGATCGTCACCAGCTGACGCCGCCGCCGCCGGGGCCCGGTGCTGGCCCCGGCCGCGGCGCGACGAGCAGGTCAGGCCAGGCGCGGATCGAAGATCGTCTTGAGCCCGTCACGCCGGGCGAAGCAGTCGAAGGCGCTCGCGTGCTCGCGGAGCGGGAAGACATGGGACACCAGCGGCTCGAGGCGGACGGCTCGCTCCTCGACGAGGCGCACGGCCCGGCGCCAGGCCGCTGGAGAGCTGCCGAACCCGGCGGTGACCTGGAGCTCGCGGGTCACGATGTCTCCGAACGGGACGGCTACGTCGCCCGCGAGCAGGCCCATCTGCACGAGGCGCCCGCCGGGACGCAGTAACCGGATCGCGGAGGCGACCGCGGCCCCGGCCCCGGCGCACTCGAGGATCTCGTCGATCGAGCGGCTCCTGCCAAGCGCATCGAGGGCCTCGCGGTCATCCGGCTCCTCGATGTTGTGCGTGGGGAAGCCTAGGTCGCGGGCGATCGAGAGGCGCTCCAGATCGGACCGCATTCCCGCAATCCGGACGATGCCGCCCGCGGCGCGCGCCACCTGGGCCGCCAACAGCCCGACCGGGCCGGCCCCGATCACCACCACGACGTCCCCGGGCTCGACGCGGCCCGGATCCAAGAGGCTGTTGCAGGCGCAAGCGAGCGGTTCCATGAGGGCGGCGGCCCGGTCGTCGAGCCAGTCAGGGAG
>JAKAMV010000037.1 GCA_021812735.1 Chloroflexota bacterium
CCCTCTGGCGGTCGGCGGCCGACGGGACGCCGATGTAGCCCCAGGCGTTGAGGTCCTTGGCGTCGTTGTTGGTGCCGGTCTTGAGGGTCGCCGGCCGGTGCTTGCCGCTGGAGCTCTTGAGCTCGAACTGGCCCCAGTACGGGTTGATCGACGGCTGCGTGTTGCCGGCCAGGGTGTCAGTGATGATGTAGGCGGCACCAGGGTCGAGGACCTGCTTGGCGACCACCGTGCTGATGTCACGGTGGTCGATCAGGACGTTGCCTGTCGGGTCGGTGACCGTGAGCAGCGTCGTCTGGTCCACCAGCTGGCCGCCGTCCGCGAGCGTGCCATACGCCCGCACCAGGTCCTTCGCGTGGACTTCGGCCACGCCCAGGGCGAACGACAGCCCGGCGTTGACGGTGCCGTTCTGGAAGTTGACGCCCATCGCCTCGGCCTGCGCCTGCACGCGCGGGACCCCGACCAGCGACAGCGCCTTGACGGCGGGGATGTTCAGCGAGAAGCGCAGAGCGTCCTGCATCCGCACCGGACCGCGCTCGAGCATGTCGGCGTCGGTGGGGACGTAGCCGCCGCCCATGTCGGTGGCGACGTCCATGAACACCGACGCGGCGGTGAAGTACCGGCCGGCGAGGCCCGTGGCGTACATGATCGGCTTGAATGCCGAGCCCGGCTGGCGCCAGCCGTCGGCGAGCACGTCGAACTGGGGCTGGAACTTCTTGGTGGCCTTGGTGGCGGTGGCGTCCGCCGACCCGACGTACGCGATGATCTGGCCCGTTTGGTAGTCCTGCGCGATCAGCGCCCCGTTGTAGAGGCTCTTGTTGGTGAGGTTCCTCATCCAGGCCTGGTAGGGCACGCCGATCTTCCTGGCGTACGCGGCCGGGTTCGCCTGGTGGGGCAGGATGGCGGCGGCCTGCACCCACTTCTGGGCGATCCCCTGGAGCTTCCAGTCGAGCGTGGTCACGATGCTCAGGCCGCCGCGCTCGAGCACCGGGCACGTGTCGACACCCGCCCCGCACAGGTCGTTCGCGAGCTCCTTGCGTGCCTGGTACACGAACTGGGATGCCTGCCAGGCCTTCGCCTTCTGCGAGGCGAGGATGACCGGCTCCTGCTTCGCGGCTGCGAAGTCGGCCGCGGTTGGCTGCTGGCCGGCGGCTGTCAGCAGCGGCGTGCGACCCGCCGCCATCAGGTCGAGCACCTGGTTCCGGCGCTGCACCACCGGGGAGTCTTGGGGCACCACCAGCTGCGTCCCCTTGCACTTCGGGTCGGTGGGGTCGAGGGTCGGGTCGTTGGTGCAGACCTGCTGCGCGTTCTGGACCAGGTCGTAGTAGTCGGGCGCCTGCGGCAGGGCGGCGATGATCGCCGCCTCCGCGAGCGTGAGCTTCGACCACTGCGCGGGGTCGGTCAGGTCGATCCCGAAGTAGCCCCTCACCGCGGCCGCGACGCCGTACGTGTCGTTGCCGTAGTAGTTCTGGTTGAGGTAGGCGGCGATGATCCGCTGCTTGCCCGCGACGCCGGGGTAGGCCTGGGTCACCCGGATCGACTGGATGATCTCCTTGATCTTGCGGGTGATCGTCGTCTCCGTCTGAGCCGTGCCGTTCGTGGTGAGGAGCCGCTGTCGCACCAGCTGCTGGGTGATGGTGGAGCCGCCGCGCGGGCGGCCGCGCAGTGCGTCGATCCCCGAGGCCAGGATGCCCACCGGGTCGAAGCCCGAGTTGTCCCAGAACGTGCTGTCCTCGACCGCGGTGGTGGCGTCCACGATCACCGGCGGGATGTCGCCGAACGCGAGCACGGTCCGGTTCTCGGTGCCGAAGGTGGCCAGCTGGGTCGTGCGGTCGCGCGCATAGACCACCGACTGCTGGATCAGCTGCATCTGCTCGAGCTGGCTCGGGTCGGGCAGGCCGGCGGCGAGCGTCGTGTACAGGCCCACCACGGCAACCGCGCCCACCGCGCCGAGCGCCGTCAGGGTCCCGAACAGGAGCAGGCCCATCTTGGCGGCGGTGCCCATGCCGCGCCGGCGCCGCCGAGGGCGGTCAGGAGCGGCGGCCCAGTCGCGGGCCGCCTGGTCATCGTGCTGCATCGCGCCCAAGGATGCCCTGAGCCTGCCGAACGTGCTGGCGGGCGCCGCCGGCGGGGATGACGCGCGGGCCCCGGCCGCGCACCCGCTCGTCGCTCAGCCCTTGCGGAGCTCGTCCCGGATCTCGGTCAGGAGCCTGACCTCGTCGGACGGCTCGGGGGCCGCGGGCGGCTTCTCCTTGATCAGCGTGCGGCCGATCATGAACACCACGAACGCGATGACCACGAACGCGATCACCGTGTTGATGAACACGCCGTAGCTGATGTCGACCTCGGGCACGGGCTTGCCCGCCGCGTCCACGGTCGCGTCCTTGAGCTTGATCACCAGGCCCGTGAAGTCGACGCCGCCGAGCAGGACGCCGATGGGCGGCATGATGACGTCCTTGATCAGTGACTGGACCACCGCGTTCAGCGCGGTGCCCAGGATCACGCCGATGGCCAGCGCCAGCGCATTGGACTTGGTCAGGAACTCCTTGAACTCCTGAAGCATCGCCGACTCCCTCCAGCTGGCCCGTGTGCGGTCTGGTCGGCCAACGTTACTGCGTCGAGGGGTGGGGCTACAGCCCGAATCGGCGGATCGCCTCGGTGGCCAGCCGGGCGCCGATGGCGAGCGAGGAGGTGGCGGCCGGCGAGGGCGCGTTCCGCACGTGCAGGATGCGGTCGGCGCCGGCGAGGTCGAAATCGTCCACCAGCGTCCCGTCGCCGCGGAGCGCCTGCGCCCGAACGCCCGACGGCCCGAAGGTGACCTGGTCGGCGCGCAGCTCGGGCAGGTAGCGCCGAACCTCCTTCACGAAGGCGCCCTTCGACCAGTCGCGCCACATCTCGGCGGCGCCCGTGCGCCAGAAGCGGCGCGCCAGCTTGCGGAACCCGGGGTTCGCCAGCGCCTCGGCGAGGTCTCGGGGGGACACGTCGCCGCGGCGGTAGCCGGCGCGCCGGAACGCCAGCACCGCGTTCGGCCCTGCCCAGACCTGCCCGTCGATGCGGCGCGTGAAGTGGACGCCAAGGAACGGGAAGCGCGGGTCGGGCACCGGGTAGACGAGACCCCGGACGAGCGCCGCGGCGTCGGCCGAGAGCGTGTAGTAGTCGCCCCGGAACGGGACGATGGCGGGCGATTCGGCCGTTCGGTCGCCGGTGAGCGCGGCCACGCGGTCGGCCCACAGGCCCGCGCACGCGACCACCGCCGTCGCCAGGACCGGGCCACGAGGCGTCGCCAGGACGATCGCGTCGGGCCGCCGCGCGATTTCGGTCACCGGCCGTGCGAGCTCCACCCAGCCGCCCCGGGCTCGCACGTCGTCCGCGTACGCCCGCGTGACCAGCGCGAAGTCGGTGATGCCCGTCCGCGGGCTCCAGAGGGCGCGGATGCCGCGGACGTGCGGCTCGATCTCGCGGATGCGCTCCGGGCCGAGCTCCTCGAGGCCATCGACCCCGTTGGCCAGCCCGCGCTCCTTGAGGTTCGCCAAGCGGGGCAGCTCGGTCTCGTCGAGGGCCACCACAAGCTTGCCGGGCCAGGCGATCGGGATCCCGTGGGCCTCGCAGTAGCGCTCCACGAGGCCCTTGCCCTCGCGGCACAGGAGCGCCTTCTGCGAGCCCGGCGCGTAGTAGAGGCCCGCGTGAACCACGCCCGAGTTGTGCCCCGACTGGTGCGCCCCGACGGCCGTCTCGCGTTCGAGGACCACCAGCCGCAGGTCGGGGCGCTGCTCGAGCAGGCGAAGCGCCGCCGCCAGGCCCACGATGCCCGCCCCGATGACCGCGACGTCCACGCGCTCCGGGACGGGGGAAGGCGACGGGTCCGGGCGCATGGCGGCAGAGTAGCGCGCGGACCGTGCCGTCATCGGGCAGCGCTGCCCTCGCACTCGCGTGGGCCCGCAGCCCGCGCGCTACGCGCGGGCGAGGATGGCGAGGAGGCGGTCCACGAATTCGGCCTGGGCGGGGTTGAGCCGCCGCCGTGCCTCGACGGGGCGGGCCCACAACACGCGGTCGATCTCGGGCACCACGACCGTCCCGCCGGTCTTCGGCGGCCACTCCACCTCCACCTCGAGGCTTCGCAGGCTGCCGGGGTCGAGGTCCCCCTCGTACGCCCATGCGCGGACAATTTTGCCCGAGCGCATGCGGACCTCTCCCAGATCGATGGCGTCGCCGTCCGGCGCAACGCTGCCGGTCTCCTCCTCGAACTCGCGGCGGGCGGCCGCCAGCAGGTCGGTCTCGGTGTCCAGTGGGGCGCCTTTGGGAATGGACCACGCCGCCGTGTCGCGGCGCGCCCAGATCGGGCCGCCGGGGTGCGCGATCAGGACCTCGACGGAGTCGCCGAGACGACGGTAGAGGAGCAGGCCTGCGGAGCGCTTGCCCATGACGTCCCACAGTGTGACGCGCGGAACGTCGCGCTGGGCGCCGACGACGCGGGGCGCACGAAAGTGCCCGAAGGAACCATGCGCTCCGGCTCGCCCACGGCTCAACCGAGCAAGCTCGGCCTTGCCGCAGCGGCTCCGGCTCCAGTCCACCTCAACGACCTTGCGGCCACCGTGGCGGAGGTTCCAGAGACCCGGTCCGATGATTGCTCACCGGTCCGGTGTCGGTGCCACCGGCCCCTTCGGGCAAGCCAAACGATACGCTCCTGCAATCCTCGGCTCCAATGGGGTTGTCCACGAAGTTCCGCTATTCCGTCGAGGAGTTGTCCACGAATTGCGGTGGACGTGGACGGATGGTGGAGAACTCCGTCGGCGGAGTTCCGGACAAGTCAGGCCTGGTCGGCCACCACGCCGCGCGCCGCCCGCGCCGCCGCCACCTCGTGATGTCGGAGACAGCGCGCCTCGTAGGTCTCCACAGCGGGCGCTTGGAACCCGCCGATCACGATCAGCGGGTCGTCGACCGCTGCCGGCCGGCCCCCGACCAGACGCTGGGTGCGCGTCGCGGTCTCGCCGCAGACGACGCAGATGGCCGTCAGCATCGTGATCTCGTCCGCGAGGGCGAGCAGCTGTGGCATCGAGCCGAAGGGCCGGCCCGCGAAGTCGGTGTTGAGGCCGCTCGCGATGATGTGCCGGCCGCTCTGGCGCAGCGTCTCGGCCACCTGGACCACGCTGGCGTCGAAGAACTGGGCCTCCTCGATGCCGATCAGGTCGGCGTCGCGCTCGCGCGCCAGGGCCAGGATCTGCACCGGCTCGCCCTTGGGCACGGGCGTGCTGGGGTAGCGGGCCTTGCTCCGGCTCTCGGCGTACCCCGGCGGCGTGCGGTCGTCCACGTCGGGGCGGACGAGCAGGATCCGGCGACGGGCGATCTCCGCCCGCCGGAGCAGCCTGAGGAGCTCATCGGTCTTGCCCGACGACATGCAGCCGGCGATGACGTGGAGCCAGGGATCGGCGCGGTACAGCACGATCCCGATCCTACCGGCTCGGGCGCCCTCGCGGCTGGGCCCCGGTGCGCCGCGCGCCTCGCGCCGGGGAGGAGGAACCGCGTCGCGGCGTAGCATTCGGCCGATGACTGCCCTGACCGGCCGACCCGGGATCGGCCTCAACCTGCCGACCTGGCCCCGCTCCGACGGGACCGTCGCGACGTGGCCGGAGATCCGCTCCCTCGCACGCGACGCCGAGGCGCTGGGCGTCGACCGGCTCTGGGTCCCCGACCACCTGGTGCGCGTCACCGCGAGCGGCCGAGCCGTGGGCTTCCGAGAGTGCTGGACCGTCCTGACCGCCACCGCCGAGGCCACCGCCAGGATCGGCGTCGGGCCGTTCGTCGCCTGCACCGGGTTCCGCAATCCGGGTCTCCTGGCCCGCATGGCGGAGACCCTCGACGACGTGAGCGGCGGCCGCCTGGTGCTCGGCATAGGAGACGGAGGGCCGTCCGGCGACACCAGCTGGCGGATGTTCGGCTTCGAGCAGGGTCGGCCGGTGGGCCGTTTCGCGGAGTCGGTGGAGGTGGTGGCGAGGCTGCTGCGCGGCGAGACGGTGACGTTCACGGGGACGCACGTGCGGCTCGACGGCGCCACGCTGGAGCCGCGGGGCCCGCGCCCTGCCGGCCTGCCCGTGTGGGTGGCAGCGAAGGGCGACCGGACGATGGACGTGGCCGCCCGCTGGGGAGACGCCGTCAACGTCAACACCCCGCTCTCGGCGCTCGCGGACGTCGTCGGTGCGGCGGGCCTTGCCGACGCGGCCTGCCGCCGCGTCGGACGCGACCCCTCGACGCTGGCGCTCACGGGCTGGGGCCGCATCTCGCTCGACGCCCGCGGCCACGGGGTCGCGCGGCCGGGCTGGCTGTCCGGCTCGCCGGAGGAGATGGCCGCCACGCTCAGCGCGATGGCCGGGGCCGGCGTCCGCCATGTGTCGGTGTACATCGGCGCCGATGACGACCGGAGCCCCCTGCCCGCGCTGACCGCGCACGCCCTCGAGCGCTTCGCCCCCCTGATGGTGCAGCTCGGCGCCGCCTGACGCTCCGCGGCGCCTTTGCGGCACCGTATCCTCATGCCAGTCGCCGTCGACGCCTTCGGACGTGCGGCCCGCGGAGGTCAGGAGAGCGATGCCGGGGTTCACGCCGTTTACCAGCAACTACTCGGATCTGTCGGACGAGAACGGGTACCAGTTCGAGTTCCGCTGCGACGTCTGCGGCTCCGGGTACCGCTCCGAGTTCATCCGCTCGACGCTCGGCACGGCCGGCAACCTGCTCGGCGGCGCCAGCAGCCTGATCGGGGGATTCTTCGGCGGCGCGGCCAACGCCGCCGACCGGGTGAAGGACGTCACTGACCGCGGCGCCCGGGACGACGCGCTCAAGAAGGCGTCGAACGCGATCATGCACCTGTTCACGCGCTGCCCCCGGTGCAACCGCTGGGTGGACGAGACGTGCTGGAACGCCGCCCGGGGCCTGTGCGTGGGGTGCGCCCCCAACCTTGCCTCCGAGATGGAGGCGGAGCGCTCGGCGGTCGAGCTGACGCAGATGCGCGAGGCGATGCAGAAGGAGACCGTCTTCTCCGGCGACACGGGCGCCAAGCAGACCGTGTGCAAGACGTGCGGCAAGCCGGTCGGCTCGGAGCGGTTCTGCTCCAACTGCGGCACGCCCACCGGCCAGAGCCACTGCACGCAGTGCGGCGCGGAGCTGACGCCCGGCGCGCGCTTCTGCGGCAACTGCGGCGCCAAGGCGGGCTGAGGCCGGCTCTCGCGGCGAGGTCGGACGCCGCCTGTCCCGTCGTTGTCGACGAATCGTGGGCGGTCCGTCAGCCGACCGGCGTCCCGCAGTCCTTGCAGAACCGGCTGCCCTCGGCCAGCGGGCTGCCGCACGCGCGACAGCTGCTTGCGACGGGCGCCGCCGAAGCGGCGTCGGGGTCAGGGACGGGTGTCGGCGGCTGGCCCCAGCCAGCGGCCCCAGCGCCACTGGCGGGCGATCCGGCTTCTGCCGGCGGCTGGCCCCAGCCCACTGGGGGCGGCGCGAGAGGCGGCGCCTCGACAGGCTCGGGCGGCTGGCCCCAGGTCGGCGCAGGCGCCGCCTCCGCCCCCGGGGCAGGGGCAGCCGGCTGACCCCAGCCGGTCTGGACGGGCGGCGGGGTGGCGGGCTGCTCGGGCGTCTGGGGCTGCCCCCAGGCTGACGGCGCGGGCGGCTGGGGCTGACCCCAACCCGAAGTGGAGCCGCTCTGGCCGGGGCCCGGGCTCGGCGCCGAGGACGTCGTGCGCTGCAGCCACCCCGCGACCTGCTGCCCGAAGCCCGCGACCTGCTTGCCGATGTCGGAGACGGTGTCGCTGACCGACGTCGTCGGCGGAGGCGTCGACGGAGTCCCCTGCGGCTGCCCCCACAGGGCGCCGTTGGGGCCCGGAGCCGGTGCTGCCGGCGCCGCGTCGGGTGCCGGTGCGGCCGGCGCCTGGCCCCAGCCGACCGGGGCCGCGACGGGACCGGCTGGCAGCGGGGGCGCGGGCGAGGGAGCCGGCGCGGCGGCTGCCGGCTGGCCCCAACCCGAGACGGCGCCGCCGGTCCCAGCGGGCTGGGTCGGAGATGGCGGGGCGGCCTGCCCCCAGCCGGGCTGCGCGGGCGGTTGAGCCGTGGGCTGGACCTGGCCCCAGCCCGGAACTCCAGCGGCCGTGGAGGGGCCCCGGGCTTCCGGCGGCGCGGGCGGCGCGGTCGATGCCGAGGGCGGTCCCCAGCCGGGGATCGGACCCGAGCCGGGCGGCGGCGGCGGGGTGGCCTGGCCGCGAGCCTGCTGTGCCGCTTGGGCGGCCGCGAGGGCGGCGTTCACCGGGTTGCCGCATCGTGGGCAGGCGACCCACGTCGGGTCGTCGATCTGAGCGGAGCAGTTCGAGCAGCGCCCCGGTGAGAAGGGGTCGCGCACCCCGCACGCAGGGCAGGCGACCACGTCGCGCTCGACGTAGGTCCCGCAGTGGGGGCAGGGGTGTTTGAACGTCGGCATCGAGACTCGCTCCCTCAGCCGGCCGATCCGCCGGCGGCTTCGTTGATCTGTGCCTCCTGCGCGGCCCTGCCGGGCCACTCGGCCGAATCATCGCGCGCCGCGCCATGCCATGCCACGACGTCGCGGAGCGCAGCCTCCCACGCCCCCGCGTCGCGGTGGACGAGGCGCGCCACGAATGCCCAGCGGGCCGCCGCCAGCGAGGGAAGCGCGGCAAGCGCAAGCCGGTAGCGAAGGGCCGCCGGGGAAGCGAGGCGGGCGGCCGGCAGCGCGATCGGCTCGCGGAGGAAGCGCGCGTCGAGCAGCGCCTCCGAGATGCCGGTGACGGCTGCTTCCAGCGCTCCCGGCGGCAGCGAACCCGTGTAGGACGCCCGCGGCACCACGCGGAACAGGTAGGTTGCGTGGGAGCCCTCGCTGACCAGCTCCATCGCGATCAGGTTCCCGGGCAGGCCCACCAGGAACCACACCTTGGGCGCCTCAGCCCGTCCGGGCGCTTCGGGGGCACAGGCGAGCCAGCGCGGTGCCGCCTCGCCCCCGCCGACGCCCTTGAGCACCCGATACGACGCGTCGAATGGCGGCACGCCGAGCGTGGCTGCCTCGAGCAGCGGCCACGCATCGCCCAGCTGCGCCGGCGCCACCGGCCGTCCCTCGAGCATCACGCGTGAGGCCGCCGACCGGGCGCCGAACGGCGCGTCTGGCACCAAGCCCGTCACGATGGCGGCCGCGTCGGCGGACGCGCCATCCCGCAGGGCTGTCCAGCGGCTGGCATGAGCTGCGGCCGCCGGCCCGAGGCGCTGCAGCCGGAGCGACGGGCCGCCGCCGGCTGACGGCAGCAGGCTGGGACCGTCTCCGACGACGGCGACTCCGCCCGCCGAGGTCTCAACCACGACCCCGCCGACGTCCGATCGGCGGACGCGCCGCCACGGCAGCCGTTCGTCGACCGGTGCAAGAACGACGCCGCGATCGTGGTAGACGAGCTGCGCGACGCCGGTCTCGACGCCGGCCTCGTACTCCACCAGGTAGATCTCGGCGTCGGGGTCCAGCTCCACGAGACCGTCGTGCAGCCGCTGGCGGAGCCGCCCGTCGCGGAGGAGGCGCACCAGGAGCCCGGTCATGCTCCCGAAGCGCTCGAACTGCCAGCGCTCCGCACCCGGCCCCACGCCCAGCTCGACCGTGACGGTCCCGCCGTCCACCGCCACCGCCGCAACGTCTCGGTAGCCCGCCGACCACGACGCTCGGCCGGCCCCCTCCACCATGAAGCCGACCTCGTCGAGGGCCACCTGCACGTCGAGTGGCGCCTCGCCGGGCCGGTGGGCGATGCCGCGCAGACGGGCGGGCGACTGGGTGGACACGGGCACATCTCCGCTGCAGGTGTCGATCGGCTGACGCGGCGTCCGGCCATCGTAGCGGCCCCGCGTCGCGCTCGACCCGACTCGGCGCGCCGCGGCTCCAGCTTGCGCCGCGCGCCGCCCCGCCGGGACCCCGCGCTCGCCCCCCCGGCATGCGACCCTAACGCCCGAACCCACCGCACGGAGCCGCCCATGTCCGATCTCGCCCCCGAGGTGTTGAACTGGCTGGACGACCATCTGCGGCCTGGCGACGCGTTCCGCGTCCGCGAGGCGCGCACCTGGACGCGCTGGCCCTTCCGGTATCGCCAGCGGGTGGAGGTGGGGCCGGAACGCCTCGACCGCGACGCCATGGCGACGCGCGTGGTCGCGACGACGCCGCTGGTCGCGCGGGTGCGCGACCTCGACGCCGCCCTCGCGATGGCCGTCGGATCGAACCGCGTGGCGAGCCTGAGCGCCATCGTCGTGGACGAGGCGGAGCGGACGGTGGCGCTCGCGTGCGCGGCATCGATCAGGCCCCTCAACAAGCCCTGGCTGTTGCCCGTCCTGGGCGAGGTGCTCAAGCTCCAGGTCGCCGTCCCCGAGCTCGGCGATCCGGAGGCGCTCGCGGAGGGTTTCGGAGGGCTGCCCGACCTCGCGGCACACCCGGTCGGCGGGCCGCGCCTCGAGGCCCATCCGGAGCTGGCGGTGGTGGAGGCGTACCAGCGGGCGGGACTCGAGCCCGGGCGGATCTCCCCTGGCATGTACGCGGCGGTGGTCGGCGACTTGGCGAGCCGGGGCATCCCATCGACCGCGGACGGCACCACGCTCATGGTGGGCGCGGACACGTTCAATCTCGGCGGCCCGGCGCGCATCACGCTGGAGAACGCCACCCACCCTGGCTTCGGAAACGGCCTGCTGGCCGTCCTCCGGGCGCCGGGCGCCGAGTCCGCGGCCGATCCCGAACGGGCGGTGAACGATCTCAACCGCCGCGAGCTGTGGGGCCGCATCGACGGCCAGTCGTTCGGTGCGTGGTCATACGACGACGGCGGCCTCGGGCACGTCGTCTTCTACCCGAACCGACTGATCCCGGGCGGCGAGGCCGAGCGTCGCGCCCGGCTGATCAACTCGGTGCTCGACGAGGCGCGGCGCCTGACCTGGCTCGACCAGGTGTGGGTCGCGGTGGCCGCGGGGCCTGCGCGATCGTGACGCGCGACGCGGGCTGACCCCGGTAGCCTCTCTCGAGTGGCCGGCATCCGCGCATCCATCCTGCTCGTCGTCGTCTCGGGCGTCCTGTTCGGGACAGCCGGCACCGCGCAGTCGCTCGGTCCGGCGGGCGCCCCTCCCGTCGCGGTGGGCATCCTGCGGATCCAGGTGGGCGCGCTGGCGCTGCTCGCCGCGATGCCGGTGCTCGGCGCCCGCCGCGGCCGCCTGCCGGTCCTGTGGCGGCGCCCGCAGATCGTCGTGACGGCGCTCGCGGCCGCGCTGTACCAGCCGTTCTTCTTCGGCGCCGTGAGCAGCGCAGGCGTCGCCCTCGGGACCCTGGCCGCCGTGGGCAGCGAGCCCGTCTTCGCGGGCCTCATCGGCTGGGCGACACTGCGCCATCGGCCGACGCCGGCTTGGCTGGTCGCCACCGCCGTCGCCGTCGCCGGGCTCGCGCTGCGATCGGCGGACCGGCTCGGCGGCGGCGAGCCTGCGGGCCTCGCCCTCGCCTTGTGCGCCGGGCTGTGCAGCGCCTGCTACACCGTGGCGGCGAAGCACCAGCTCGACCGCGGGGCCACCGCCATCGAGGTTCCAGCCGCGAGCTTCGTCCTGGGCGGGGCCCTCCTGCTGCCCCTGCTCGTCGGTCAGCCGCTGGGGTGGGTGGGATCGCCGACGGGCCTCGCCCTCGTGCTGTACCTCGGCGTCGCCACGATGGCCGTCGCGAACGTGCTCCTGGCGCGGGGCATCCACGGCCTGCCGCCCGGGCCCGCCGCCACCCTGATGCTGACCGACCCGGTGGTCGCCACCCTGCTCGGCGTGGCGGTGCTCGGCGAGGCCATCACGCCGCTGGCGGCGGCAGGTGTCGCGCTCGTCCTGCTCGGGCTCGTCCTCCAAGGCCTGGCCGTGGCGCGATCGGCGCCGGGGGACCTCGAGCCGGCACCGGTCCTCTAGCCACGGTCGCGGCACGGCAGCGCCGTCCGTGATCGAATGGACCGCAGCCGCTGCGCGAAGCGCATCCGCATGAATCTGGAGACCGAGACCGTGATCGTCTGCGTGCCTGTGACCCCCGATGGCCAGGTTGACTCGAGCTGGGGCCGTGCGCCGCGCGTCGCCGTCGCGCAGGTGCAGGGCGGCAGGATCACGGCCTGGGACGAGCACGCGGTGGCGTGGGACGCGCTGCACGACGTGGGCACCGAGGGCGGTCACCATGCCCGGGTGGCGACGTTCCTCAAGGAGCACGCTGTCGAGGTGGTGGTGGCGGGCCACATGGGTCCGCCGATGATGCAGATGCTGGCCAAGATGCGGATCCTCGCCCGGCTGGGCGCCCAGGGGGACGCCAGGGCGGCTGTCGAGGCTGCCGGGCGCCTGGACGGGTAGCGGGGCCACCGGCGACCGGTGAAGCTGCCCGTCGAGGGGGGCCAACGCAGGCCCGCGGACGCGAGGCCGCCACGGCACGACCCTCGATTGGGTTGCCGCCGACCGCGCCCCGCGTTCAGCGCTGGAGATCGGCCGGGGTGCTGAAGGAGCGCAGCGCGGTCATGTAGTTGGCCCGCTCGAACAGCGACGGATCCTCCACACTGGATGCGGAAGCCGAACCGCGGAGCTGCTCGACCGACTCGTACTCGTGCTCCTCCATCCAGCCGGCCAGGCCGTCCACCAGCGCCTTCATGCGCAGGACGCCGTGCTGGAGCACCGCAGACGCGGTCATCGCCACGTCGGCTCCGACGAGCAGCGCCTTCGCGGCGTCCACGGCAGTGTGGACCCCGGAGGTGGCCGCCAGGGCCACGCCGGGGCCGAGCTGCGGCCGCAGGAGGGCGATCCACCGCATCGGCAGCCGGAGCTCGGCCGAGGTGGACAGCGACACCTTGTTGACGATGTCGAGCGATTCGAGGTCCAGATCGGGCTGGTAGAAGCGGTTGAACAGCACGAGGCCGTCCGCACCCGCCCCGACCGCGCTGGCGGCGAAGTTGGCGAGCGCGGAGTAGTACGGGCTCAGCTTCACAGCCAGCGGGATCGTCACTGCGGCGCGGACTGCGGCGATGAGCTCCAGGTCACGGGCCTCGCGCTCGGACCCGGTCATGCCCGGGTCGGCGACGACGTGGTACAGGTTGAGCTCGAGCGCGTCGGCACCGCTGTCCTGCATGAGGCGGGCGTAGCGGACCCAACCGCCCAGGGTGGTGGCGTTGAGGCTGGCGACCACAGGGATGGCGACGCCCGCCTTGGTCCTCTCGAGCCGGGCGAGGTACCGGTCCCCAGTGCCCTTGTAGCTCTCGATCTGCGGGAAGTAGGAGAGCGCCTCGCCGAACTGCTCGTTGCCCTGCTCGAGCGAGCGGTTCAGCTCGAGCTCCTCGTTGAGGATCTCCTCCTCGAACAGGCTGGGCAGCACCACCGCCCCCGCCCCCGCGTCCTCGAGCCGCTTCACGACGGCCGGCTCGCCGGTCCACGGCGAGGACGACGCGACGATCGGGCTCCGCAGGTCCAGCCCGAGATAGCGGGTGCGCAGGTCCGCGCTCACGCCTCGTCTCCCTTCGCGCTCTCGCCCGCGGCGGCCGTGTCGTCCTCCTTGGCGTGGAGGTGCGGCACGTTCCGGTGGATGCCCGCGAGCTGCTCGTAGTAGCGCCACTTCTCGTCCGCGTCGGCCTGCATGAGCTCAGCGAGCTCGGCCGCCTTGTCCGGGTTCGTGCGCTCCAGGATGGCAAACCGGGTCTCGCCGCCCACGAACTCGCGGATCGGGATCGACGGCTTGGTCGAATCGAGCCTGAACGGCAGACGCTCCTCGTCGGTGACCACGGGGGAGTAGCGGTAGAGCGGCCAGTAGCCGGACTTCACCGCGTCCCGCTGGTGGCTCATCGACTTGCTCATGTCGATGCCGTGGGCGATGCAAGTGGCGTAGGCGATGACCAGGCTCGGCCCGGGCCAGGCGTCCGCCTCGAGCAGCGCCTTGATGGTCTGGGCGTCGTTGGCGCCCATCGAGACCTGGGCCACGAACACGTTGCCGTAGCTCCGGGCGATGGCGCCCAGGTCCTTCTTGCCCGTGGCCTTGCCGGCCGCGGCGAACTTGGCGACCGCGCCGCGCGGGGTGGACTTGCTGGCCTGGCCGCCGGTGTTCGAGTAGACCTCGGTGTCGAGGACCAGGATGTTCACGTTGCGGCCGGAGGAGAGGACCTGGTCGAGGCCGCCGAAGCCGATGTCGTAGGCCCAGCCGTCGCCGCCCACGATCCAGACGCCCTTGCGCACGAGGTCGCCTGACAGCGACGCCAGCGAGCGGGCGTCGTCGGAGTCGACGCCGGCCAGGACGGCGCGCAACTGCGCCACGCGGCCGCGCTGGGCATCGACCCCCGCCTCGGTGCTCTGGTCCGCGCCGACGAGTCCCGCCGCGAGCGCCGCCCCGATCTGGGGGACCAGCTTCTCGACCAGCGCGCAGGCCTGCTCGTGCTGCTTGTCCAGGGCCAGGCGCATGCCCAGGCCGAACTCGGCGTTGTCCTCGAACAGGCTGTTGGCCCATGCCGGCCCCTCGCCGGCGGCGTTGGTCGCCCATGGCGTGGTCGGCAGGTTGGCGCCATAGATCGAGGAGCAGCCCGTGGCGTTGGCCACCACCATGCGGTCGCCGAACAGCTGGGTGACGAGGCGCAGGTAGGGCGTCTCGCCGCAGCCGGCACACGCCCCCGAGAACTCGAACAGCGGCTCCAGGCGCGCCGCGCCCTTCACCGTGTCCACCGCGATCGCGTCCCGGGCCAGCGGCTCGACGGCGAGGAACCTGTCCCACCGCTGGCGCTCGACCTCGCGGTTCTCCAGGTAGTTGGCCATGTTGATGGACTTGTGCCCGATGTCCGACTTGCTCTTCGCGGGGCAGACGTCCACGCACACGCCGCATCCGGTGCAGTCGTCGGGGGCGACCTGGATCGTGATCAGGTGGTTCGGCAGGTCGCGGGACTTGAACTCCTTGCTCGGCAGCCCCTCGACGGCCTGATCGGCCGGGTACACCTTCATCCGGATCGACGCGTGCGGGCAGACCATGGCGCACTTGCCGCAGTCGATGCAGATCGACGGGTCCCAGACCGGGATCGAGGGCGCGATGCCCCGCTTCTCGTAGCGCGTCGTGGCGCTGGGGAAGGTCCCGTCCACAGGCATGGCGCTGACCGGCACCAGGTCGCCGTCGCCGGCGATCAGCCTGGCGGTCACGTCGCGCACGAACTCGGGCGCGGTGGCCGGAATGAGCGTCGCCAGCGCCTCGTCCTCCTTGACCCTGCCCGGCCGCACCTGGCGCATCCGCTCCAGCGAGCGGTCGATGGCCGCGAAGTTGCGCTGGATGACGGCCTCGCCGCGCTTGGCGTAGGTCTTCTTGACCGACTCCTTGATCCTCGCGATCGCCTCATCGGCCGGGAGCACACCGGACAGCTTGAAGAAGCACGGCTGCATGACCGTGTTGATCCGGTTGCCCATGCCGACCTCGGTGGCGACGGCGAACGCGTCGATCGCCCACAGGTCGATGCCTTTGTCCACGATCGCGCGCTGGACGCTGGCCGGCAGCTGGTCCCAGACCTCGTCGGGGCCGTAGGGAGCGTTGAGCAGCAGGGTGGCGCCTGGCTTGGCGAGCTCGATGACCCGCTTGTTGAAGATCAGGTTGAACTGGTGGCAGGCCACGAAGTCGGCCTGGTCCACGAGGTAGGTCGACTTGATCGGCTGGGGGCCGAACCGCAGGTGCGAGGTGGTCAGCGAGCCCGACTTCTTGGAGTCGTACTCGAAGTAGCCCTGCGCGAACAGGTCGGTGCCCTCGCCGATGATCTTGACCGAGCTCTTGTTGGCGCCGACGGTGCCGTCCGAGCCGAGGCCGAAGAACAGCGCCTGGACCTCCCCGGCCGGCCGCGGGTAGCGGAACTCGCGGTCGATCCGCAGCGAGAGGTGCGTGACGTCGTCGTAGATGCCGAGCGTGAAGTGGCGCTTGGGCTTGGCGGTGGCCAGCTCGTCGAAGACGGGCTTGACCATCGACGGGGTCATCTCCTTGGATGCGAGGCCGTACCGGCCGCCGATGACCCGCGGCATCGTCGCGAACGGGGCGTCGTCGCCGTCCATGGCCTCGTTCAGGGCGGACACGACCTCGAGGTACAGCGGCTCGCCGACCGCGCCGGGCTCTTTGGTCCGGTCGAGGACGGCGATCGAGCGCACGGTGCTGGGCAGGGCGGCGACGAGCTCGGCGGACGGGAACGGGTTGAACAGGCGGACGGCCAGCATGCCCACCCTCTCGCCCCGGGCCACGAGCGTGGCCACCGTCTCCTCGGCCGCGCCGGCGCCGGAGCCCATGACCACGATCACGCGCTCGGCATCCGGCGCGCCGACGTAGTCGACCAGGTGGTACTGGCGCCCGGTGCGGGCGGCCAGCTCGTCGAACACCTGCTGGACGGTGCCCGGAACGGCCAGCAGGTACGGGTTGCCGGCCTCGCGGGCCTGGAAGAAGACGTCGGGGTTCTGGGCCGTGCCGCGGACGACGGGCTTCTCCGGCGACAGCTGCCGGGCGCGGTGGGCCAGCACGTCCTGCTCGCGGACCAGGGCGCGCAGGTCGTCCGCGGAGAGGATCGAGATCTTGTTGATCTCGTGGCTCGTGCGGAAGCCGTCGAAGAAGTGCAGGAACGGCACGCGCGAGCGGAGCGTCGCCGCGTGGGCCACCAGCGCGAAGTCGTGCGCCTCCTGGACCGAGCCCGCCGACAGCATCGCGAAGCCGGTGGCGCGGGCGTGCATGACGTCGCTGTGGTCGCCGAAGATCGAGAGCGCGTGCGTCGCCAGCGCTCGGGCGGCGACGTGGATCACCGCGGGCGTGAACTCGCCTGCCATCTTGAACATGTTCGGGATCATCAGCAGGAGCCCCTGCGACGCGGTGAACGTCGACGCGAGGGCGCCCTTCTGGAGCGCACCGTGCATGGCGCCCGCGGCGCCGCCCTCGGACTGCATCTCCACGACGTCCGGCACCTGGCCCCACAGGTTCCGCTTGCCGGCGGCCGCCCAGTCGTCGCAGTGCTCGGCCATCTGCGAGGCGGGCGTGATCGGGTAGATCGAGATGACCTCCGACAGCGCGTAGGCGACGCGAGCCGCCGCCTCGTTGCCGTCGAGGGTCTCCCAGTGCTGGTCCATACGTTGCTGCTTCCTTTCGGGCGGCGCCGGCCACCCGGAGCGGTGGCGGTGGATTTCGAGACGCGGGCACACGCGGAGGTGGCCCCTCCGGCGCATAGCGGAATTGTGCGCCTCCCGACGCGGCCGCAGGCGTTCCAACGGACCCCACATCGCGGACCGCTGGTCAGCGGATGCGGGGCCAACAGGCGCGATTACGGTCCGATCGGCCCGGGCAACCCCTGGCGACACGGGGCATCCCATCCCAGGGCACCCCTCGCGCTTGACCGCCCCCAGGCATCGCCCATACCCTCCCTGCGACCGGCGATGGTGCCCGCCGAGACGCCACCGCGTCTGAACCGCCCGTCCGGGCTGATGGCCTCTGCCCTGCAACCGCAGGACTGGGGCCTTTCCTTTGCCCCGAAGACGGAGACGGCATGACGTACTTCGCGATCTCGATCGGCGCGATCCTCGGCGCGAACCTCCGGTACCTCCTGGGCGGCTGGGTGCTCGACAGGATGGGCGGCGAGTTCCCGTACGGGACGCTGCTGATCAACGTGACCGGCTCGTTCGCAATCGGGCTGGTGTACGCGCTGATCGAGAATCACGGCGCCCCGGACTGGGTGCGCCCGCTGGTGATCGTCGGGGTTCTGGGCGCCTACACGACGTTCTCCACGTTCTCGCTCGACACGCTCGCCCTGGCGGAGCGCGGCGCCTGGCTGGCGGCGGGCGCCTACGTTCTCGGCAGCGTGGTCGCCTCGCTCGCGGCGGTGTGGGCGGGCGTCCTGCTCGGCGGCGCGGGCTGACGGGTGAAGGACGGCACGCGGAGAGGATAGGCGCGCTGGGCCCGCATGGGCCGCGGCCCACGGCGCCAGCGCGATCCGGCGATCGCTGCTAAGGTTCCGCGCCGTTGGCTTGACGACAGGGACCTCAGCTGCATATCGCCGTCCGGCAGGGCGACCTGCCGTCAGATCAGCCTCCCCCGAGGCGCGATCGCCCGCGCGCGCCGCAGTCGCGGCCCGCCGCCAACCTCCTCTGCCGGCCGGCGCCGTCCCATCGACACGGCGGACGAGCCGTCGTGCCTGGTAGAGAGGAGCACCTTGGGGCTCACGACCGGCCTTCGGGCTCTGACCGCCGCAGCGCTCGCTGCTGCCTCCGTCCTCGCTCTGGCCGCCACGCCTGTCGCGGCTGCCGACCCGTCCGTCACCGTGTCCGCGAGCGCCGTCTCGGCGAGCGTGGCCTCCCGCGTCGTCTACATCGCCGAGGCCCAGCGCGGCAAGCGCTACGTCCTCGACGCCGCCGGCCCGTCGGCGTTCGACTGCTCCGGCCTCGTCCTCTACGTCTACCGCAGGGCCGGTGTTGCCGCTCGCCTGGGCGGAGGCCACTCCGGGTACACCATGCTCGCCTGGGGGCGCGCCCACCACCTGGTCAGCCGCACGAACCCGCAGGTCGGCGACGTCGTCGTCTACGGGAACGGCGCGCACGTCGCCATCTACATCGGGGGCGGCCGCGTGATCAGCGCCCTCAACCCGTTCCAGGGCATCCGGATCACCGGACTCCACGCCCTGCGCAACCCGGTCACCGGCTACATCCACACCCATCTGGGGCGAACGGCCGTGAAGGCCCTCAAGCCCGTCTCGAGCGGGGCCCCCAAGTCCGCCTCCCCATCAGGGGCGAAGGCCACGCTGGTCCGAACCCGATACAGCGTGAACCTACGGGCTGGCGCCTCGACCACGTCGGCGGCGCTCGCAGTCGCTCCGACCGGAGCCCAGCTCCGCCTGATCGGCTCCACCGTCCGCAGGGCGAGGCGGTGGGACCACGTCGTGTACCGCGGCCACGCCTTCTGGGTGCGCGCCGACCTCGTGCGGGCCGGCTAGCGGCTCGGCCAGCCCCGGCCGCGGGCGGGGCGCGGTCCGCCCGGCCGGTGGGTCAACCCGGCCGGGCGCCCGGCGCCTTGGGGCCGGCGGGCCGAATCGCGGCGATCTGGCCCTCCACCCGACCGCGGCGTCCAGACCCCCGGATCAGGCTCGTCACGATGCCGACGGCGCACACCGCGGCCGCCACCCAGAAGGCGTCGTGGATGGCGTCCGCGAGGGCCTCGCCCTGGGAGGCCGCCCCGGCGAGGTGCACCGGCAGGCGCGTCGCCACGATGGCGGCCGAGAGCGCGATGCCGAGCGACTGGCCGGTGACGCGCATCTGGGCCAGTGTCCCCGAGGCCGTGCCGACACGCCGGCCGGGCACGGACCCGAGGACGGCAGCGCTGTTGGGGCTCATGAACAGGCCCTGCCCGACGCCCATCACGACAAGTCGCCAGATGAGGTCGGGCAGCGCGAAGTCCACCGGCAGCTGGGTCAGGCTGAGCAGGGCCAGGACCATCAGCACCATGCCCACGCTGGCCGGGACGGCCGGCCCGACGCGGTCGGAGGCCATGCCCGAGAACGGGGCGACCACCGCCATGGCAATCGGCACCGGCGTGAGCAGCAGCCCGGCCTCGATGGGGGAGAAGCCGCGGCCCTGCTCCAGCAGGAACGGCAGCAGGAACGTGGCGGTGAACAGGCCCGAGAACGCCACCACCACGCTCGCCAGGCCGAAACTGAACGGCCGGAGACGGAACAGCGTGAGGTCGAGCAGCGGCTGGACGGCGCCTCGCTCGGCGTGCAGGAATGCCGCGCCGAGGGCGAGGAAGGCCGCAACCAAGAGCAGCGTCTCGGGTGACGTCCAGCCCCAGCTCTGGCCCTCCGAAAGCACCAGCAGGAGGCTGAACAGGGCGGTGCCCGAGAGCGCCGCGCCCCGGAGGTCGAACGACTGGCCGCCGCCCCGGCCCTCGGCCGGCAGCACGCGCCACGCCCACAGGATGGCGATGACGCCGATGGGCGCGTTGATCAGGAAGATCGACCGCCACGAGGCCGCCTGCGTGAGCACGCCGCCGATCGCCGGGCCCAGGCTCAGCCCCAGCGAGACGCTCACGCCGTTGAGTCCCAGGGCGCGGCCCCGCTCTGTGGCGTCGAACGTCCGCGCGACCACCGCTGGGCCCATCGCCATGATGGCCGCCGCGCCGCACGCCTGGACCGCTCGGAAGCCGATCAGCCAGAGTTCGCTCGGCGCCAGGCCGCACAGGACGCTCGAGAGGGTGAACAGCGCGAACCCGGCCAGGTACACGCGCTTGAAGGTCGCCACCTCGCCCAGGCGGCCAACCGGCAGGAGCAGGCTGCCCACCACCAGCAGGTAGGCGACGACGACCCACTCAACTGTCGTGAGGTCGATGCCGAAGTCGGTCTGGATCGCGGGGAGCGCGATGTTGACGATGCTGCCGTCCAGGGTCGACATGAGCGATCCCAAGGACACCGTGGACAGGATGAGCCACTTGCGCTGCACGGCTCGAGGCTACCGGATCGCTTCGGCTTCCGAAGGGCACGGGTCCGCGGGCCATCCGCCCACGGTCAACGCGACGCGGTCGCGTCGCACCAGGCCGCCAGCGCCCGCGTGGCGGCGTCCGCCGTGCCGAGCACTGGGATGCCCGCCGCCGCGAGGCGGTCGCGGAAGGGGTCGTACAGGGCTCCGGCGTCCACCACCGCGATCCACGGCTTGGACGTGGTCGCCCACAGGTCGGCCAGCACGTCGGCGAGGGCGCCCGGCCGGGTGAGGTCCTCATCGTGGCCCTCGCCCGCGGGCAGCGTCTCGATCGAGTCGGCCATCGGCACCGCGCCCACGATTCCCACATCGACCTCGTCCGCCTCGAGGATGATCCGGGCCGCGGCGCCCGCGATCCTGGCGCCGGCGATGGGCGTGAGGTCGAGCGGATTGTGCACGTCCACCACCGACGTGATGCCGGCCGGCACGAGCAGGTCACCCAAGGCTCGTCCTGTCGCGGCGGAGAACTTCACCACCGAGAGGCTGCCGGCGTGGTCTGCGATCGTCACGCACTCCGACCCCGCGTTGGTCACGGCGCCGAGGCGTCGGCCGGCCGCCGGTCGCCCGTCGAGCAGCGTGAACGTGCGCAGCAGGTCGTCGAACTCGGCCGGGGTCTCGGCCCAGGCCACGCCCGCCCCGCGCGCCAACTGTCGCGTCACTGCGGCATCGCCCGCGATCGCCGCCGTGTGGCTGGCCGAGGCCCCGGCCCCGGCCGCCGTCCGGCCCGCGCGGTAGAGGACCACCTGCCGTCCGTCCGCCCGCAGGCGCGCGGCCGCCTCGAGGAACCGCAGCCCGTCAAGGCGCACGAAGCCCTCGACGTAGACGCCCACCACCCGAACCTCGGGCTCGTCGACGAAGTGCGCCAGGTAGTCGCCCGCGGTGAGGTCGGTCTGGTTGCCGATCGTGATCACGTACCGCGGGTCCAGCGGCGCCAGGCGCGACAGCCGGGTGATCGCGAACGCCCCGCTGCCGGTCACCAGCGCCACCGGCGCGGGTCGCGAGCCGGGCGGCAGCTTGGCCTGCGGGATGAACAGCGTGTCGTAGCGGCCGGGGCGCGAGCGGATGCCCAGGCAGTTGCCGCCGTTGATCACCGGGCCGCCGTCGGGACGTGAGCGGGCCGCCGCGAGCGCGTCGCGCATCCGGTCGGCGAGGGCGCTGCCCCCCGCCTTCTCCTCGAGCCCGCCAGGGATCACGATGAACGAGGCTGCCGCGTCGCGCTCC
This sequence comes from Chloroflexota bacterium, assembly GCA_021812735.1. The sequence continues at coordinate 21,709 of JAKAMV010000037.1, forward strand.
ACGGCCTCGGCCACGAACCCGGGCGTCGCGGCCGCCGGCAGCACGACGACGATCAGGTCGACGCGGCCGGGCAGCGACGCGAGGTCGGCGACGCAGCGCACCCCGTCGATCTCGGCGGCGCCGGGCTTGATGACCGTGATGGCCGCGGGGTCGAAGCCGTCCCGCAGCACGTTCTGGAGGATGACGCGGCCGGCGTTCATCGAGGACGACACGCCGACGATCGCCATGGACTGGGGCTGCAGAAGCCGCGCCACCGCCGCTGCCGGCCGGGGCGCCCGCACGGGCTGTGGACCGGCGCCCAGTCGCACCAGCACGTCGAGGGCCACCAGGCCGTGCGCCGTCACGGCAGCCGGATTGACCTCCACCTCGAGCAGCTCGTCCGGCGCCAGGGGCGCCAGCGCCATGAGCGAGCGCACGGCCTCGGACAGCCGGTCCGGCGCGAGGCGCGGCGGCTGCCCCCGCACCGCCCGGGTGGCCAGGCGGACGGCCGTCGCCTCGGCCAGCACCTCGGCCACGCGGCCCGGCGGCGTGAGCGCCGGCGACGCGATCGCCAGGTCGCGGCCCGGGCGGAGGTCGGCTGCCAGCAGCTCGGTCGCGGTGCCGCCGGCCCCCACCACCACGATCGGGCCGAGGTCATCGGTCCAGCGGAACGCGAGCAGCAGCTCGCCGCCGGGGTCGCGGTCGTGGGGCACCAGCGCCGCAAGGGTGAACCCGGTGGGCGGGGAGGGGAGCCGCCGGCGCATTGCCGAGATCGCGTCGCGGACGGCGGCGACCGACCGCTCCACGAAGGCCACGCCGCCCACCTCGGTCTTGTGGGCGAGCCCGGGCGCGACGGCCTTGAGCACGATCCGCTCGCCGGTGAACGCGGCCAGGAGCGTGTCGTCCACCCCGGCTTCGTCGGCCACCAGGCGCCAGGGCGGGACGCTGATGCCGAGGGCGGAGAGGAGCTCGAGGCCCTCGGGCTCGGTGAGCGTGTCGCGGCCCGCAGCGCGGGCGTCGGCGATGCGGCGGCGGACTGCGTCGAGGTCGGGCTCGGTCACGGGACCAAGGGTGCAGTCGTCCGCGGCCCAGCTGCAAGGCCGTCCGGCATGGCCGGTCGGACTGGCCGAATGGACTGGCCGAACGCTGCCGCGGCGTTCACCGGCGGCGGGCCACGACCTCGATCAGGTGGACGTGGTGCGGATCGCCGAGGGCCAGCTTGCCGTCCTCCTCGCGCTCGAACCAGGACTCGATCTCGTAGTCCGCGAGGAGGTCGCGGAACGCCTCGGGCGAGAAGGTGGTGAACCCCGGCTCGCCGGCCGACTCGTCGCGGTCGCCGTACAGCAGGCCGGCGAAGCGGCCTCCCGGCTGCAGGGCCTGGCCGACCCGGCGCAGCACGGCGCGGTAGTCGTCCTCGCCCAGGAACTGCAGGCTGACGCTGGCGATCACGAGGTCGCACGGCGGCACCCCGAACGCAGCGAGGTCCGACACGACGCCCTGCAGTCGAGCACGGTCCGCCTCCGGCGTGGCGGCCTCCAGCGCCCTGATCGCGGACGCCTCAAGGTCCACCGCCAGCACCCGCCAGCCGCGGCGGAGCAGCTCACGCGTGTCGCGCCCCGCGCCGCAGCCCAGGTCCACGGCCAGCCGCGGCGGCGCGCCGGGCGCGTCCTGCGCCGCGAACCGATCGGCGGCGTCGATGGTGGTGCCCCAGGCGGGGCGGTCGACCGTCACCGCGTAGTAGTCGGGCCAGTGCACATCGGTCATGGAGGCGAGCGTAGCGCGAGCCGACCGCGACGCGGGGGCGGAACCGCGCCATCGTCGGTGTGGGGATGAACGTTCCTGACATGGATGTTCAGGATTGACGCTAGGATGGTGCGGTCATGCGAGCCAGCCGCCTTGTCAGCCTGCTGCTGCTTCTCCAGGCGCGCGGCCATCGAACCGCGGCGGAGCTCGCCGAGGAGCTGGAGGTCAGCGTCCGGACCGTCTACCGCGATGTCCAGGCGCTCGCCGAATCGGGCGTGCCCATCTACGCCGAGCGCGGGCCGGGCGGCGGCGTGCGCCTGGTGGACGGCTACCGCACCCGGCTCACGGGCCTGACCACCGACGAGGCGGAGGCGCTGTTCCTGTCGGGCGTCCCCGGACCGGCGGCGGAGCTGGGCCTCGGGACCGTGGTCACGGCCGCGCGCCTCAAGGTCCTCGCCGCCCTGCCGCCGGAGCTGCGGACACGGGCCGGCCGGGTTGCCGAGCGGTTCCACCTCGACGCCCCGGGCTGGTGGCAGCAGGCCGATCCCGTGCCGCGCCTGGGCGAGCTGGCGAACGCGGTCTGGGAGACGCGCTCGGTGCACGTCCGCTATCGGCGCGACGACCGGGTGGAGCGGCGCCCGCTGGACCCGCTGGGGCTGGTGCTCAAGGGCGGCGTCTGGTACCTGGTGGCGATGTCCAAGGGCGAGCCCCGCACGTTCCGCGTGTCGCGGGTGGAGGTGGTTGAGCCCGGCGAGCGTTTCGAGCGGCCGCAGGGTTTCAACCTCGCCGCGTTCTGGGCCGCGTCCACGGCACGGTTCGAGGCCGAGACGCCGAGCGTGCCGATCACGGTGCGGGTGGACCCGTCCGCGCTGCCGTCGCTCGAGCGCGCGATCGGGCGCGCGGCGGCAGCCACGCTAGTCGTGCCGATGCGGCCCGATCCCGACGGCTGGCTCCGCGTCCGATTCCGGCACGATTCGCTCGAGGCGGCGTTCTACGACCTGCTGCCCCGCCTCCGGACGGTCGAGGTGCTTGCGCCGGCCGAGCTTCGCGGGCAGTTCGCCGCGGCCGGGCGGGCGCTGGCCGCGCGCTACGGGGCGCCGGCGGCGCGGTCATCGACGCCG
>JAKAMV010000038.1 GCA_021812735.1 Chloroflexota bacterium
CTCGTGGCGTCGCGACGCCACGAGAGGGAACCGCGGCGGGCCGACGGCCGTCGGAGAGGCGGCGTCCCGACATCCCGAGGTCACCCATGCGCCGCCTGCCCGTCCTGCTCCTCACCACCGCCCTCGTCGCTGCCTGCGGCGGGCCATTGCCGTCCGCGTCCCAGGCGCCCACCAGCGCACCGTCCGGGTCGCCTGCGGCCGACGGCATCGAGCTGGCCGCCGCTCACGGCGTCCCCCACCTGGCTGGCACCCCCGCCGACGCGTCGAGCGCCGGGGCTGCCCTCAACGCCTTCGGCCTCGACCTCTACGCCCACGTCCGGGACGGCAGCAGCAACACCGTGGTCTCGCCGGCCAGCGTGGCCCTCGCGCTCGCCATGGCACGGGCCGGGGCGCGCGGCACCACCGCGAGCGAGATGGACACGGTGCTCCGCAGCCTGGCTTCGGACGGCCACGCGGGCTGGGTGGCTAGCCTCGACGGCGCGTTGAACGCCCGGACAGGCAGCTTCACGGACCAGGGCGGCAACCCGCAGGCCGTCACCCTGCGGATCGCCAACGCCTCGTTCGCCCAGCGGGGCCTCACCATCGCGCCGGCCTACCTCGACGCGCTCGCCGAGGAGTTCGGCGCCGGGGTTCGGCTGGTGGACTTCAAGCGGGCCGCCAAGGCCGCCCGGGCGGCCATCAACGGGTGGGTCGCCGGCCAGACCGAGCAGCGGGTCAAGGAGCTGCTGGCGCGGGGCACGGTCGACGACATGACGCGCCTCGTGCTCGCCAACGCGATCTACCTGCGGGCGGCCTGGCTCACGCCGTTCGAGGCGTCGGCCACCGAGCCGGGCGCCTTCCACCGCCTCGGCGGCACCGCGGTGGACGTGCCGTTCATGCATGCCGGCGGCTCGCTCCTCTACGCCGCCGGGACCGGCTGGCAGGCCGTCCAGCTCCCGTACGTCGGCGGGCAGCTCGCGATGCTCGTGATCGTGCCCGACGAGCTGCCCGCCTTCGAGCCCCAGTTCGACGCAGCTCGTCTGGACGCCATCACGGCGGCCCTCGCCCCGCGTGAGGTCGATCTTGCGCTGCCCCGCTTCGGCGCCCAGACGAGCGTGAGCCTCGGCGACGCGCTGGCCGCGATGGGCATGCCCACCGCCTTCTCGGCCCGAGCCGACTTCTCGGGCATCACCACCGATGAGGCGCTGGCCATCAGCGCCGTCGTGCACCAGGCCAACATCGACGTCGACGAGGCGGGAACCGAGGCCGCCGCGGCGACGGCCGTGGTGATCGCCGGTGCGGCCGCGCCTTCGGAGACCGTCACCCTCAAGGTCGACCGACCGTTCGTGTTCGCCGTGCGCGACCTCGAGACGGGCGCGGTCCTGTTCCTCGGCCGCATCGCCGACGCGTCGGTCGGGGCTCCCGCGAGCTGAAGGACCGCCTGGGACGACGCCCGCTCGGCGCTACCGCGCGTCGAGCGGGGCGGTGTCGTCGAGGCCGTCCGCCACGCCGGTTCGCTCCCAGGGGCCGCACTGCGCCACCACGCCGTCGTCGTCCACCAACAGGTCAGACTCGAACGAGCCGCTCGCGTAGCGGTAGCTGAACTCGTCGGGCCGGGAGTACGTCTGGGCGGCCTTCTCCACGGCCAGCTCCGGAAAGCGGACCCACGCCGCCTGGATGGTCGCCGCACCGCCGATGCCCAGCCGGAGCCGGCGGATGGGCAGGGTGTTGGTCGACGGACTGCAGCCCAAGTCCACGTGCACGCAGCCCTTGAGCCTCCGGTCGGCCACCCCGTTGACCGTCCAGTTGCCCTTGGCGTCGCGCGCGAGCGTCAGCTGGCGCTGCCCGAAGCCGCGGTAGTCGCGGACGTGGACGGCCGTGGTGGCCCCGGCGCCGTCGGTGAGGACGCGGTACTCGATCCGGACGGGGAGACCGCCGTCGGCGCCCAGCACGGTGCCGACGAGCGAGATGCCCGAATCGCGGATGGAGATCGTGCAGTGCTCGTCGGTGCGGACCTCGTCGGTCCGGCGCCAGGAGACGCGTCGGGTGGTCATGCGGCGAGGGTGCGGGGCAGGGGCGGCCGCTGTCAACCGGCCGTGCGTCATCGTGTCGCGCGCCATCGGGACCCGCCGACCGACTCGGCCGCCTCGCCCTGCCCGCCTGTCGTCCGCATGCTCGCCGCGCTCGCCCATCCGGCCGACCGGGTGTAGGATTCGCGCCCCGAACAGCCGGTTCGGTCCTGTGGGGATGCGTGGTCTCGACAGGGTCTGGCTGTCTGGAGACGCGAGCCGAGGTGCCGCCAGGCCTCGTAAAACAGGCGGCAATCGAAGTACCTGCCAACAAGCAGCCTGCTCTCGCCCTCGCGGCTTAGGCCGTAAGGTGAGCGTGGAAGCGGCCTCCCCTCCGCGGGCCGTGGAAGCGTCACTCAGCGGAGGTGCGGACCGGCGGAGGCGACGTACGCCGGGACAAAGCCCGATCTAGGGACACGCCGATGGGCCGACAGCGAGCCTGCCGATGGGCGCGCCGACGGCTGACGAAAACCATCGGACACGCTCGTAGCGGTTCCAGGCGAAGGGCTCTGGACGGGGAGTTCGACTCTCCCCCATCTCCACCACCCTGTCCAGCCGTGCCTCGGTCGAGGCTGTCACCCTCAACGAAATGGTGGCCGCATCGGCCGCTATTTCGCTTATGGAATGCCCGCCGTTATTTCGCTTACACCCGCGGCGGCCACCATTTCGTTAGGGCGAGGCGGCCGCAGTATCTTCCACATGCCCTTCGCGACCACGTGGAGCTTCTTGGCACCACCGCCTCGGATACGCGAGCGGCTGAGCCCCAATACGGGCCGCTGAGGCGTCATGCCCCGGCAAGGCCCGCCTGCGCTGCGCTACCTCACGTGAGCGGTGCGGGCGGCGACAGGGCGTCGGTTGCCAGCAGCGTGGCAGATGCCTACCGCGCGCGGTGCGGCGACCCGATCGAACAGGCGGCTGACGCGGTCGAGGCCATGCTGCGCGGCGCTCGCGGCGAAGGCCCCGTCCGCGACGCCGGCCTCACGATCCGCGCCGCGTGCCGGCTGCGCGCAGTCGAGGGCAAGCACTGGCCCGATCTCGTGCAGCAGCTGCTCTTCGTGCACCTCGGGCACGCCTGGCTCGAGCTCGCCGACCAGTTCGGCCCCGACGTGGTCGCCGTGGAGAACGGCCGGTTCAGCCAGCCCTTCGGGGAGGAGCTGACCCGGCGCCTCGACGCCGTCCGCGCCGGGCGGCGGCCTCCGCGGGACGGCGACATCCCGGGCGTCTTCGAGTGGGCCGCGACGCTTCTCGAGGCGTGGCCCCGCCTAGCGCCCGAGTTCCCGGGCAACACCGGGGTCATGGCTGGCATCGCCCGATCGGGCGAGCGATGGATCCTGTATGGAGCCGCCGGGGAGTTCTACCTCTGGGGCGGGGACGGCGATCCGCTCATCGGACCCATGGACGAGGCCGGCGTCGACGCGCTCCAGGAGCGCTACGCCCGCCAGCGGCAAGGATTCCTCGGCCGGCTCACCGGGCCCGCCCCGTGGGCGCTCGATCCCGCTCGCCCGCGATACCGCGTCGTGACCCAGCTCGGCGGCCACGTGCAGGTCGTGGGGCGCGCTCCCTCGACGGTCGACCTCCGCGGCTGACGGACCGCTGCGCCGCGTCCACCCTCTGCCGGCCTGACGAGGGCTGCTACCCCCACAGGTGTCGGCGACCCCCCGCGTCGAAGGCGGAGGGTGTCCGCCCTGACGCCGCGGCGCGAGTAAATCGTTTGGCGCCGTGGATACGCGGGCGACGTCCGGGAGCGCGCTAGGGGGCGAGGGGGGTTCATCCGCCCCCCGGGAGGCCCGGCCAGGGCCACCGCGCCCCGCGCCGGCCTCCCCCGCAGCCCGCGTCAGAGGAGCACACGTGCCAGGCATGACCGACGAACGTCGCGCGGCGACCGCTGCGCGACGCTACGTCCCGATACTGAAGGCAAGCGTAGCGAGCGGCTCACCCTCCGGGACCGGGACGCCGCCAGCAGGGCGACGCTGACGCCCGCCTTCCAGTTCCTGTCGGCCCGGAACGATGCCCGGCTCGAGCGTGAGCTCCGCCAGATCGCTTCGCGGATGGATGACATGGCACTCTTACGGGCGCTTAGCGACGACACGCCCACCGAAAGGGCGTCCGGCCCGCGGAGCATCCGCAGCTACGCGCGGACCGGCTAGCCTCCGTCAGCGGCCGCGTCGAGCACCCTACGAGCCGCCGTCGCGCGCCGAACGCCGATGCCCACCGGCAGCCTGCCGTTCGACCCTCAAGTGTCGGAATCCACTCGTGCAAATGGGTCGGAATCCACTCGTGCGAACGGGGACCGCGGCGTTCGGGGGCGCCCAAGGGTTTCGCCCCATGTTCACGCCCGACCTGGCGATGCAGGCTTTCGTCGTCGAGCGGACGCAGTCCCGACGCGCAGGCGAACAGCCGAAGCACGAGGGCTTCCCGCGTGCGCGTCCCGAGACAGGCATCTAGATCCCGAGACACGAGAGGAGGCGATGCGAAAGTCGATTGTCATGGCTCCCGTCCAGCGAGACCGGGGCGGAATCGACGATGCGAGCCGATTGCTTCAACCCAATGTTCTTGCCCGACACATCTGAAGAGCGCGGAGGGGGGTTCGCCAGTAGACAGCGAGATGATCCGATTAGGCGCTACGCCACCAAACACGTCTTGGGGGATGTCATGACGAGAATGCGCGTCGTTTCGTTCTTTATGGCGATCGCCCTTGTCGGCGCGATGGCTGGCACGGTCTCAGCGGCGAGTCCAGCGAAAGACCCGGCTCGGCTCGTCGATGCCATCATGCGAGCCAGCGATCCAAACACAGCGTTTGCTGCCCTGAGCCCGAGTCAGCAACGGGCTGTTGTGGACTACACAACGCTGGCCTATGTCACCGCCTCCGAGTCGGTCATCGTGCCGATTGCGGGCGCAACGTCTGGCCTCGTTGCCTCGCCTCCGGTGGGTGCTGGACCTGGACGTGGGGCAGGGCTGGGCACAATCCGGTCGGCGTTCTCCTGTGGGAGTTCTTCCAGCGAATCGACTGGTGCAGCAATGGCGCGACGATCACGGCGATCAACGTTAGCCGTGCCTGGGGCGCCGTCCACTATCCGTGGTGGGCATACAACGGCTTGGTTGGGGACTTCACGGGTGGAGGGGTTGGTCTCGAGTGGTATAACGCGTTCAGACAAGGCTTGTTCACCTACCGCCCTCCGTGGCCGTTTTCAAACCAAGACATCAACCCGTGGCTTGATATGACGGCGCATGCTAATGGGAGTGGCACGGGAAGCGGCGGAGGCTCCTGAAGCATGGCAGTCTGGCAGTGGTTGCCCAGGATCGCGGTCGTTCTGTTGGCAATCCTCGTCTTCCTCATGGTGGTTAGCCTATTCGGAATGAGCGTCTGAGCCTGGGCCAGTAGGCGACAGGGTCGGAGATTGCGGACCAACACGGATGCCGCGGTCCGGCGCGGGGGCAGAGACCATCTGGTGGCTGCCCCCGCATTCATCCCGGTTGCCAGTAGCCATGCCGGCGACCGACTTCGAGTCGAGGACCCGCGCGCGTCGGCTGCGATTCGTGTCGCGGTGCTGGACTCGACCAGCACGCGACCCGCCCCGAGCACAAGGGCGGACGCGACCGGCCGGAGCTGACCTGGAGCAGGCCGCAGTCGAGGGCTCGATCCTGCTGCCGACAGACGGGCGCCACGGGTGAGTGATCGCCCGATCCGTAGGGGGCGTCATCGAAGCGAAGAGGCGGCCGTCCGCGCGAATGCGGCGGGCGCCGAGCTCCGCCGCAGTGAGTGACAGGAGAAATGTGGCCGCCATCGCGCCCTGTAGGCCGTGAGGAGTGGGGCGGTCACTTGCGCGGCGGCGATACTGGAGCCGCCGCAAGTCCGGCATTCGCGGCCATTTGATAGGGTTTCGAGCCCGGCCACTATTCCGTTGAGCGTGACAGATGCTGTCACTATCGGACAACTTCCGCCGAAAAGGCGGACATTGCGTGTGATTCCCTGGGCGACGGAGATTGCGTGGCGTTCGGTCGTGCGTAGGCTCACCGGGGCGAATCACGTTGGACGGAGATTGCGTGTCGCTCCGCAACCAACGCTCGGGCCAGTCACGCGCTGGCGAAAGTGGCACGCCTGACGATCAGAAGTGGTCGCCGTTTCGCCCGCGGCTGCGGCGATTCCTTCGGAGACTGGGGCCGGGTTGGTGCTACCTTCTGCGCTCCAAGCGCATGCCCCGATTCATCTCCACGATTGCGTCGTGACCCCAAGACGCTGTCAGCTGACCATGGAAAGACGACAACAGTAGCGGGCCGCGCGCCTGGTGCGACTCGAGATCGCGCGATCTGCGGGCGTCGATGCGCGTCCTCACGGCAATTCGGTCCCGCCTCTACGGCGGTGGAGCATATTCCCCCGGGCTGCTGAAGCACACGGAGAAGCCGCCGGAGTCGAGCGCGCTGCCGCCGAGGGTGTCTAGGACCTCGCCGGCATGGCCAATCACCCAGCCCTCGGGCGACACCAGTTGCGCATCATCGCCAAGCCTCCGGGCGGAGAAACCGGCCGGCCATTCGACGTCGATGCTCGCGCCAGTCTCGGCCGATCGGAAGGACATGGCTCCATCCTCGTCGTCAATCACGACCGGGACAAGGCGCGCCGTGCCACAGGCGGTCAGGAGTGCCAGCGGCCAATGCCACGTCGACGTTCGAGCATGCAGTGACAGCGGGACTGCCCCAGCCGGCAATGGAGCGGGCTGGATGGGCATCGACCAAACCACCATGATGGCACCCAGGATACCGAAGACGACCAATACGCCTGCGGCAGCCCGAGACGTGTGCCCCATCCTGGCTCCTACTGCGCCGTTTCGAAGGTGTGAACCAGGCCGAGCGATAGATGGCGCCCGGCCTGGCAGGCGATGCCTACTGAGTCACGGCGTGCGACACGTAGAAATCGGCAATGGAGTGGTACTGCTGAGCGTAACTGATCCAGGTGCCGGGCCATTGCGGATCGACGATCGACCGCCCGGAAATGATCCCGCGCACGCCAACCCCGAGTGAGCCGTCCTTGATGAAGAAGGGCCCGCCGGAGTCGCCTTGCTGAACCGGAACGCCATTTGATCGCGAGAACGCGGCCAGGTGGTTGAAGCACGGATCGCAGGATCAGGGAGGGCAGGTCTGAGAGGTTCATGGTCACGTCCACGGGACGCGGCTGGCGTCCGCAGGTCCCCGGCGGATCCTGCGCGCAGCCCGGGAATGAGGATGGCGTTGTGGTCGGACGTCGCGTAGCGACGCCCGGATCGAATCCGAACCGTGCCGACAGGCTGGCCGGCATCCCGCCGACCGTGCCGAGAGCGACGAATGGCCCGTCGGTCGGGCGCGCCAGCGCTCGCGCGTCGAAGCAGACCGGTAGACCCATCCATCAACTGCCCGAAGTCGTCTGGTTCGCGAATGGCGGAACTGACCCGTGGTCGAGTAATTCTGCGATCCGCGAACCATGCGGAGATCGCACGCTGCCGATCGACAGCCGCGGGCGGCGGAGGGCGGAGGCGGGCGAAGTCGCCGGGGTTGGCTCGGACTGCTAGCGACCGGCCGGGCTGCGGGCGCGGCGGACCTCCAGGACCAGGAGCCCGACCGCCGCGACGATGAGGACGGTTCCCACGGTGGCCCAGAACTGGCTGCCGGTCATGAAGCTGCCCGGGAGGAAGCCGAGGCCCTGCCCCAGCCAGACCAGCCCGAGCAGGCCGACGACCACAGCGATGACGAGGCGGGACGCGCGCACGGAGGCACCTCCATCCTGGCCGTCGATCGGCCGTGACCGACGCAGCGTACGGCAGCGGCCGATCGACGCGCCGGGACGACAGCCGAACGGCCGGCTACCCGCGGCCCGCGGCGGCGAGCGCCTCCCGGTAGGCAGCCGCACCCCGCTGGGGCTCGCCGGCCTCGATCAGCAGGTCGCCGAGGTCGGTCAGCGCCTCACGGATGAGCGTGGCCTGGTCGGCCTCACGCGCCTTCGCCACCGCTTGCTCCGCGTAGGCGAGCGCCGACCCGAAGTCGCGCCGCCCGGGTTGCGGTTCGGCGGCCACGGTCCGGGCCCGCTCGATCTTCGCCATCGTGCGCAGGGTGCTCACGACCGCCTTGCCGTTGGCCGTCGCCTGTGCCTCCGATAGGGCCCGGTCCGCGAACTGCCGGGCGGCTTCGAGCTCGTCCTTGGCCAGCGCGACCTGCGCTTGCGTCTCGTGGACGTGGGCCAGCCAGCGGCGGTCGCCGAGGCGCTGGAAGTGGTCGGCCGAGCTGCCGGCGAGGTCCCGGGCGCGATCGGTATTGGACAGGGCGAGGAACGAGAGCGCGAGATCGTTCTCCAGCGCGCCGATGCCGTACTCGTACCCCGCGGCGCGGAACAGGGCGAGGCTCGCGGTGCCGGCCCGCACCGCCGCCTCGATGTCGCCGGTCTCGCGGTAGGTGCACGCGAGGTCGTACAGGTAGGTTCCCCGCCGCCGCCCGTCCATCGAGGCCGACACCCCGCGGACCTCCTCGAGGTAGGCGAGGGCGACGTTCCACTGGCCCTGCTTGGAGGCCACGGCCGAGAGCGCCATGAGCAGCCGCGCCTCGAAGTCGGGCTCCACCAGCAGCCCGGAGCGGACCTCGTCGAGCAGCGCCCGATCGAGTCGCAGCGCCTCGTCGAGGTTGCCGACCATGGCGTTGCCCACGGACAGCCAGTACCGCGCGATCGCAGCCTCGGGCCGTCGACCCGCGACGCCGAGGAGACGGGCCGCGTCCGCGCCCGCGGCGATGGCGTCACTGCCCCGCCCCACGCCGGCGTACGCCTCCGCGAGACCGCACAGCAGCTCGCCTCGGATGCGGTCGGGCGGGCCGAGCTCGAGGAGCGCCTGGTACGCGACGATCGCCTCGTCGAACCGGAACGCGGCGAGCGCCAGGTCCGCCGCGAGGCGCGGCCAGAGGCCCTCGTCATCGTCGAGGAAGTGGGTGGGGGCGAGGCCGAGGCGCCCCGAGAAGTATGTGAGCGCTGCCATCGACGGCTTGGCGAGGCCGTGCTCGAGCGCGCTGACGTAGGCCTTGGTGTAGCGGTCCCCGGACAGCTGTGCCTGGGTCAGGTGGGCGGCGAGCCGCGCAGTGCGGAGCCGCTCGCCAATCCGAGCGGCAAGCTCACGGTGATCCGCGACAACCCGGTGCCGCTCCGGTGTCGAGACAGCCTTCGGCAGATCCATGGCCCGCATTGTACTCGCGGATCAAGGGCGTCTTGATGTCGTCGACGAGGTCGCCCACGCCGACGCCGAGGCGTCCGGCGAGGAACCAGAGCGCCCGCAGCGACGGCAGGACCCGCCCGTTCTCTACTGCGGACACATAGCTCTTCGTCAGGGGCGCGGCGAGCTCGGCTTGGGTCAGGCCAAGCGACTGTCGATGCGCCCGAATTCGACGGCCCACCTCGATGCCCAGCTGATCGGGACGGGAGAGCGGCGCGTCGGGCGCGCAAAGTTGATAAATACTTGACTCCGCCATGCCCAGACCCTACCATGTCGGGCACCGCTGCGCCAGAGCGGCCGACAAGGGGGGTGCCGTCGCGGGTCTGGAAAGGGAAACCGTCCGGTGCTTCAGTCGCTCCGCTCTCGGCGTGCGGTGATCGTTTCATGGCTGATCGGTGTGGCGCTCGCGGTCGTCTCCACTGCGGTTGCCTTCGCTGACGGAGGTGGCGGTCTCGCGCCCCACTGATCGAGCCGCTCCACAACTCCAGCCGACGCAGGGAATCGTCGGCACAGGGACCCGATGGCACCTTCCGAGCTTCACAGCGTGGGCGGTCCGGGTGCGGGGCGGCTGGCGCCAACCCTGCACCCCCCGCTCCCCCAAGCGGGGACCGACCGCCACCGCGGCGGCCCCGGGCGGACCGAGCGATGCCCCGGTCCGGCAATCCGATCATGCGGCCCGCCGCGAGGCGTCGCATGAGCAGGGGCGAACCTGACCCCGTGCGCGAGCGGGTGCCCGTCATGGCGGCGTCAGACGAACCGCACGCGGGGCGCCTGCATGCCGAGCGGACCGAGCTCATCGGCTGGCTCGCTGGGGCGGTTGCCCACGACGTGAACAACCTGTTGTCGGTGATCGCCGGCTATGCCGATCTCATCGACGGGGCGCTCGACCCCGACGATCCGCGGGGCGCCGACACGGCAGGTATCCGGGACGCGGTGCATCGCGCCGGCGGCCTGGTCCGCCAGCTGCTCACCGTCGGGCGCCGAAAGACGCTCAGGCTTGAGACGCTCGATGCGTCCGAGCTCGTCGGAGCACTTCAGCCGCTGCTGGTGAGCGCCTGCGGCGACCGCATCACGGTCCGAATCGAGGCGTGTCCGGAGCCGGCCGCCGTGCTGGTCGACCGGAGCCTCATCGAGCAGGCGCTGCTCAACCTCGCGGTCAACGCCCGCGACGCCATGCCCGAAGGCGGAACCCTCACCCTGAGCACCTCGGTTGGGCCCAGCCGAGCCGATCGCGACGTCCTCCCCGCCATCGGCAGGGTCGCGCTGGTCAACTCGGCCGACGGATCGCCCGAGGAGGTGAGAATCGCCGTCGAGGACACCGGCGTCGGGATCGACGAGACGGTCCTCGCCCACGTCTTCGAGCCCTACTTCAGCACCAAGGACTCCGGTCGCGGCTCCGGCATCGGCCTCGCGGCGGTGGAGGAGGCGGCCGTCCGGTGCGGGGGCGCGGTCTCGGTGGACAGCCGCCCGGGCGAGGGGACGCGGTTCACGCTGCACCTCGCGAGGGTCCCGGCCGCCGCGGCGGCTGGGCCACTCACCCGTCCGGCGGCGAGGGTGCGTCGCGGCAGGGAGACGATCCTCGTGGTGGACGGGGACGCCGAGGTGCGTCTCGTGCTCGCCCGGATCATGCAGGGCCTCGGCTACACCGTGGTCGACGCGGCGACCGCGCGCCAGGCAGTTGCGCTGGCGGAGTACGCGCTCGACCGGCTCGATCTGCTGGTCACCGAGGTGGCGCTGCCCGACATGGCGGGGCCGGATCTCGCGCTGCGGATCCGCACGCAGTTCCCGTCAGCGCCCGCGCTCTTCCTCTCACAGCCCGCCCGTGGCCGGACAGCGACCCGCCCCGACGACCGGCTCCTGGCCAAGCCGTTCACCGCCGAGCGGCTCGGGCCCGTCCTGCGGTCGATGCTGGACGCCCGGGTCGCGGACGCCATCGAGAGCTGACGGGCCGACCCCCGGCGGGGACAGAGAATCGACGCGGGCCCGGGCGGTCCGGGCCCGCGCGCCCTTCCCCTGGCTCAGAGCTGCTTGTAGTGCGGCCCCTCGCCGCCCTCGGGCGGCACCCAGTCGATGTTCAGCGTCGGGCACTTGACCGTGCAGGTCATGCAGTGCAGGCAGTTGGAGGGCGACAGCACGATCTTGGCGCCGTCCCAGCGGTAGACCTGGCCCGGGCAGAAGTGCGTGCACGCGTTGGCGTAGTCGGCCTCGCAGGCCAGGCACTGCGCCGGGTCCTCGATCGTGATGTGCGACGGCTCGTCCTCGCGGTGGATCGTGCCGGTCAGGGCGACGAACGTGGCCCCGTCCATGCGGCCCGGATCCGGTCGGTTGAGGCAAGCGCCCTTCTTGGTGGCGGCGCCGTCGCGGTGGATGCCCAGCTGTCTGGGGATCGCCGCCGACACCAGCGACAACGGCGTGCCCACGAACAGGCCGCCCTTCGCGAACACCTGGCGGTAGTTGCGCGCGTGGCGCAGGTCCTCGAGCACCCCCGCCGCCTCGAGCCGCTCGCGATAGGCGTCGAGGGATCCGGCCGCTCCGTCGGCGTCCAGGGCCTCGACGGCCGTCTCGGCCGCGCACATGCCCGAGCGGATCGCGTAGTGGATGCCCTTGATCTTCTCCATGTTCACGAAGCCCGCGCCGTCGCCGACGAGCATCCCGCCGGGCGCCGAGAGCGTGCCCATGGACGCGAGGCCACCCTCGGGGATCGTCTTGGCGCCCGTGGCCACCGTGACGCCGCCCTTGAGCAGGCGGCTGAGGTACGGGTGGGCCCGGAAGGTCTCGAACTCGCGCTGCGGGTTGAGGTCGCCGTACTTCCAGTCGAGGCCGAGGATCAGGCCGACGGCCACGGTCTTCTCGCCGAGCGAGTACAGGAACCCGCCCCCGAACACCGACGGCGGGTTCGGATAGCCCAGCGTGTGCATCACGCGGTTGTTGCCGAACGGGCTCGCCTCGGGGAACTGGACGATCGCCTTCATCCCGAGCGAGAGGACCTGGGGGTTCGCGCCGCCGCCGAAGTGCTCGGCGAACTGTCGGGAGAGCACGCCGTGCGTCCCGTCGGCGAGGATCGTGATCGGGGCGCGGATCTCCTCGGCGGGCAGGTGGTTCCCCTTGGGCGTCCCGTCCGCGCGCAGGCCCAACTCCGCCAGGCGGACGCCGCGGACCTCGCCGCCCTCGACGATCAGCGTCCGGGCCGTGTACCCGTGGTACACCTCCACGCCCAGCTTCTCGGCCTGCTCGGCCAGGAACTGCGCCATGCGCGCAGCCGAGATGACGACGTCGCCCCGGTGGTGCATCCGCGACGGCACGACCCGCTCGGGGATGCGGTTCGCGCTCTTCGCGCGCAGGAACATGAGGTCCTCGCGCTCGACGGGGACCATCGTGTCGGTGAAGCTGTGGCGGGCGTCCCGCCAGCCCGGCAGCAGGTCGTCGAGGACCGCCGGCTCGAACGCCGCCCCGGAGAGGACGTGGTTGCCCGGCGCCGGGGCTTTGTCGATCACCGTGACGCCGACCTCGCGGCCCGCCTCCTTGGCGACCTGCTTTGCGCGGATGGCGGCCCCAAGGCCAGCGGGGCCGGCACCAACGATCAGGATGTCGATGCCGTCCATCTACCTGGCCTCCTGCGCCGCGCGAGTCAACTGCGGGACGACCGTCTCGAGATCGCCGACGATGCCGAAGTCCGCGTAGTTGAAGATCCGCGCCCGCGGGTCCTTGTTGATCGCCACCACGGTGTCCGACATCTGCATCCCGGAGACGTGCTGGACGGCGCCCGAGATGCCGACCGCGACGTACAGCTTGGGCGCCACGGTCTGGCCGGTCTGGCCCACCTGGTAGTCGTGGGTGCGGAACCCGTCCTCCACCGCGTGGCGGCTGGCGGCCACCTTGGCGCCGTCGCCCAGCAGATCGCCGAGGCTCTCGGCGAGCGGCTGCAGCAGCCGGTCGAAGTCGGCCCTGCTGCGGATGCCGTGCCCGCCCGAGACGATGATCTTGGCGTCCCGGATGTTGACCTTGGACACGAAGGACTCCACCGGCGTCACCTGGGCGCCGACCAGATCGGCGGAGAGGTCCGGCGCGATCCGGACCACCTCGCCAGTCCGGCTGTCGTCCCGCGGCGGGACCTTGAACACGCCCGGGCGGACGGTCGCCATCTGGGTGGGCGAGTCCTTGGTCATGATCGTGGCCATGATGTTGCCGCCGAGGGCGGGCCGGGTCTGCTTGAGGATGCCCACCAGGGCATGGCCGCCTTTGGTGTGGTCGCCGATCTCGAGCTTCGTGCAGTCGGCGGTGAGGCCCGAGTCGCAGGCGTACGCGATCCGCGGCGCCAGCTCCCGGCCCATCGGGGTGGCGCCGAACAGGACCACCTGCGGGTGGCGCTCGTTGACCAGCGCGGCCACCGCGGTCTTGTACGGGATGGGGGAGAAGGTCGCGAGCATCGGGTGCTCGATCGCGTAGACGACGTCCGCGCCGTGGGCGATCAGCCCGGCCGGCAGGTCGCCGGCGGCGGCGCAGGGCAGGACCACGCCGACCCGCTCGCCCAGGAACGCCGCCAGCTCACGGGTCTTGCCCAGCAGCTCGAGGCTCACGGACTTGAGGCCGTCGCCCTCGCGCTCGGCGAGGACCCAGAGCTCGCCGTGGTAGGTGGGCGCCTTGTCGTCGAGGCTGTAGGCCCCCTCCTCGTTGACGGCGGGGCCGCCGCTGGCGAGCCGGTACTTCGCCTGGACCTTCCTGACGAGGTCGGCCGCGTCCGGGACCATCACGCACTGCTTGGCGCGATCCTCGGAGGGGGAGAAGATCCGGTACACCGTGGTCCGCGAGCCCTTGATCCCCACCCTGTCCGGCGTGGCGCCCACGTCCGCGGCGCTCCAGGTGTGGATCGTGGCGCTGCGGGCGGCGCGGGCGGCCGCGAAGCCCGCGTACAGGGTCTCGGTGCAGGCGGTGACGGTGACGAGCACCGGGAACCGCCGGGGCACCACGTCCTCGGTGCCGGCAGCGCCGATGCGGCGGAACTTGAGCTCGGGGTCGGTGTGGACGTCCTGGGCGTACGCCACCTGGTCGATGTCCAGGTCCTCCGCCAGCTGGGGCGGCACCTGGGCCGTGTCGCCATCGACGGACTGCATGCCCGAGACGATCACGTAGTCCCGGACGCCGCCGAACAGCTCGGTCTCGATGCGGCGGATCGCCATGGCCAGCGAGTAGGCGGTGGCCACGGTGTCGGCGCCGCCCATGGCGCGATCCGTCAGCAGCACGGCCTCGCCTGGAGCCCGCGAGATGCACTCCACCAGCACGTCGCGCGCCTGCGGCGGACCCATCGTGAGGTAGACGGTCCTCGCGCCCGGATCCGCCGCGGTGATCCGCTTGGCGAATGTGAGGGCGTGGAGGTCGAGCGGGTTGAGGACGCTGTCGAGGAGGCCGCGGCGCAGCGTGCCCTTCTCGCGGTCCCAGGCGTCCTCCGGGATGTTGCTGACATCCGGGACCTGCTTGACGAGGACGATGCAGTGCATGGCACCTACCGGAGCTGACCGCGCGGACGCGGTGGTGGCGAACTTGGCTGCGCCGGGGGACGCGTCGTCCGGCCGCTTCCACGACCCGGACCTTCAGACGGTACCAACCGAACGCGGCGCCGGTCCCACACCCTCCGTCCCGTGGTTGGGGGCGATCAGGCCCCCGCACGACCGGCCATGTGGTCCGCGCGGCCCGGCCGGAACGGCCTTGGGTTCCGACATCCGTGGGACCAGGAGTGTAAACGTTTCCGCGAGTCGGGGCGAGGGCGGTGGGTCTCTGATCCCGGCTCGTGCCGCCAGCCGATTGCTGGCGGAATCGCACCGGCAACACGCAGTGCGTAGGCTATCGGAGCGGCAAACCGCACACGGGAGGGACCGATGGCAGACGCCACTACCCAGGCCAACCGGCTCTCGGCGGAGGAACTGCGGCTGATCGACGCCTGGTGGCGCGCGGCCAACTACCTCTCGGTGGGCGAGATCTACCTGCTCGACAACCCCCTGCTCCGGGGCCCACTCCTGCCCGAGCACGTCAAGCCCCGCCTGCTCGGCCACTGGGGGACGACGCCCGGCCTGAACCTGATCTACGCCCACCTGAACCGTGTCATCCGGGCGTGGGACCTCAACGCCATCTACGTGATCGGCCCCGGCCACGGCGGCCCCGCGATCGTCGCCAACGCCTACCTGGAGGGCACGTACTCGGAGGTCTACCCGTCCATCACCCAGGACGCCGACGGGATGCGCAGGCTGTTCCGCCAGTTCTCCTTCCCGGGCGGCATCCCCAGCCACGTGGCGCCCGAGACACCCGGCTCGATCCACGAGGGCGGCGAACTCGGGTACGCGCTGTCGCACGCGTACGGCGCGGCATTCGACAATCCCGACCTCCTCGTCTGCGCCGTGGTCGGCGACGGCGAGGCGGAGACGGGACCGCTGGCCACGAGCTGGCACTCGAACAAGCTGCTCAACCCCGTCCGCGACGGCGCGGTGCTGCCGATCCTCCACCTCAACGGCTACAAGATCGCCAACCCCACGATCCTGGCCCGGATCCCGCGCGAGGAGCTCTCGGCGCTGATGGAGGGCTATGGCCACACCCCGTACTTCGTGGAGGGCGACGATCCGGCGACCGTCCACCAGCAGCTGGCGGCCACGATGGACGCCGTGGTCGCCGAGATCACCCGGATCCAGAAGTCGGCCCGCGAGCGGGGCGTCGCCGAGCGTCCCAAGTGGCCGATGATCGTGCTCCAGACGCCGAAGGGCTGGACCGGGCCGAAGGAGCTGGACGGCCGTCCGGTCGAGGGCAGCTGGCGGTCGCACCAGGTGCCATTCGGCGAGGTCCGCAGCAACGACCAGCACCGGGCATGGCTCGAGGCGTGGATGCGCTCCTATCGGCCAGAGGAGCTGTTCGACGAGGGCGGCACGCTGCTGCCGGAGATCGCGGGCCTGGCCCCGAAGGCGTACCGGCGCATGAGCGCGAATCCGGTCGCCAACGGAGGCGAGCTGCTCCGCGACCTGGTGCTGCCCGACTTCCGCGACTACGGGGTGGACGTCCCCGTGCCGGGCGGCACCACCGCCGAGGCGACGCGCGTGCTGGGCATGTACCTGCGTGACGTCATGGCGCGCAACATCCACAACTTCCGCATGTTCGGCCCGGATGAGACGGCGTCGAACCGCCTCGGTGCGGTGCTCGACGTGGCCGACCGCGCGTGGATGGCCGAGCGCATCCCCGCCGACGATCACCTCTCGCCCGACGGGCGCGTCATGGAGGTCCTCTCGGAGCACCAGTGCCAGGGCTGGCTCGAGGGCTACCTGCTGACGGGCCGGCACGGCCTGTTCAACTGCTACGAAGCCTTCATCCACATCGTCGACTCGATGTTCAACCAGCATGCGAAGTGGCTCAAGGTCACGCGCGACCTGCCGTGGCGGCGGCCCGTCGCCTCGCTCAACTACGTGCTCAGCTCGCTGGTCTGGCGCCAGGACCACAACGGCTTCTCGCACCAGGACCCCGGGTTCATCGACCACGTGGTCAACAAGAAGGCCGACGTCATCCGCGTCTACCTGCCGCCCGACGCCAACACGCTGCTCTCCGTGGCGGACCACTGCCTGCGCAGCCGCAACTACGTCAACGTGATCGTGGCGGGGAAGCAGCCTGCCCCCAACTGGCTGACGATGGACCAGGCGATCCTCCACTGCACCCGCGGCATCGGCATCTGGGACTGGGCGTCGAGCGACCAGGGCGGCGAGCCCGACGTCGTCCTCGCGTCGGCCGGCGACATCCCCACGCTCGAGGCGCTGGCCGCGGCGGACCTGCTGCGCCAGCACCTGCCCGAGCTGCGGGTCCGCTTCGTGAACGTGGTGGACCTCATGCGCCTGCAGGACGAGCGCGAGCACCCGCACGGCCTCTCGAACCCCGAGTTCGACGCGCTGTTCACGACGAGCAGGCCGATCGTGTTCGCATACCACGGCTACCCCTGGCTCATCCACCGCCTCACCTACCGGCGGACCAACCACGCGAACCTCCACGTCCGGGGCTACAAGGAGGAGGGCACGACCACCACGCCCTTCGACATGGTGATGCTCAATGACCTCGACCGGTACCACCTCGTGATCGACGTGATCGACCGCGTGCCGGGCCTCGGGCCACGGGCCGCCCACGTCCGCCAGCTGATGGAGGACAAGCGCCTGGAGGCGCGGGCCTACACGCGGCTCGAGGGCGAGGACGCGCCCGAGATCTCGAACTGGACGTGGCCGGCCGTGCGGCCGTGAACCCCGACCGGATCCTCGTCGTCAATGCGGGGTCGTCGAGCCTCAAGCTGCGGGTGCTCGACCGGGCCGACACGGTAGTGGCGTCGGCGGACCTGGCGCCGCCGCGCGGACCGGAGGACGAGGCGCCGGTGCGTGCAGCCGTGCAGGGCCTCGGCGCGGTGGACGCCGTGGGCCACCGGATCGTCCACGGCGGGACGGCGTTCCTGGGGCCGGTCCGCCTGGACGACCGAGTCCGGGCCCGGATCGCGGGGCTCACCAGCCTTGCCCCGCTCCACCAGCCCAAGGCGGTCGCCGCCCTCGACGCCGTCGCGTCGGCCGTGCCGGACCTTCCGGCCGTCGCCTGCTTCGACACCGCGTTCCACGCGCGGATGCCGGATGCCGCCGCCACCTACGCCCTGCCCGCCCCCTGGCGCCAGCGCTGGGACCTGCGCCGTTACGGGTTCCACGGCCTGTCGCACGAGTACGCGTCGCGGCGCGCGGCCGAGCTGCTCGGGTCGCCCCTGCGGGACCTCCGGCTCGTCACCTGCCACCTCGGCGCCGGGGCGTCCCTGGCGGCCGTGGAGGGCGGTCGCTCCGTGGACACCACCATGGGCTTCACCCCGCTCGAGGGCCTCGTGATGGCCACGCGCTCCGGGTCGGTCGACCCGGGACTCGTGCTGTGGCTGGCGGACCACGTCGGCATGCCGCCGGCCGAGCTGGCCGCAACCCTGGAGCACCGATCCGGGCTGCTCGGCCTGGCGGGCACGGCCGACATGCGCCAGATCCTCGACGCTGCCCAGGCAGGCGAGCCACGGGCACGCCTCGCGCTGGACGTGTACCTGCACCGCCTCCGACGCGAGATCGCGGCGATGACCGCTGCCCTTGGCGGCCTCGATGCCATCGTCTTCACGGGCGGCGTGGGCGAGCGCTCGGCGCCCATCCGCTCGATGGCCGCCCACGGCCTCGGCTACCTCGGGATCGTGCTCGACCCGGCGCGCAACGCGGCCGACGGGCCCGGCGATCGCGAGATCGGAGCGACCGGCGGTGCGGCGCGCGCGCTCGTCATCACCTCGCGCGAGGACGTCCAGATCGCCGCGGAGGTGCGACGCGTCCTCGGCAGCGCGTCCGAGGACTAGCGTCGGAGCAACGCCCCGATGACGACGCGCGCGGCGCGACGTCGCGCTCAGGCCGCCGGGCGCGCCTCGTCCTCGGCGGGCGGCTCGGCATCGGGGTGCTCGTCGGTGAACGAGAGGAAGAGCTCCTCCTCCTGGGCGATGTGCAGGCGGAGGATGGCGTCGAGGCCGTAGAGCACGCGCCGCAGATCGGTGAGGTCCTCGAGGCCCGGCCCCGTCTCCGGCAGTTCGCGGACCAGGCGGTCGATGAAGCGGACCAGGTGGAAGATCTCGGTGTGGGTGCGGTGGAGGCCGGCGGTCACGTCGTCGCTGCCCACGGCCTTCGCGAGCAGTGGGAAGATGTCCCGGTCCTCCTCGCGCTCGTGCGGGACGAGCTCGTCCACCAGGAACGCGCGCGTCGCCTCGAGCGCGACGAGCGCCTCGGGGGGCGCCATGTCGTCGAGCCGGTCCGCGAGCGGCCGGATGCCCGCGAGCGCGGGCCCGAGGTCGCGGTGCTCGTGCCGCAGCCGACGGCCGAGCTCGGACCAGCCCGGGACGCGGGGCGCCTTCTCGAGGCCGCCGCTCAGCGCCCGCAGGGCGTTGAGGATGACGACCACGTCGATCCCCTCCTGGAGCAGGGCGCCGAACACCGGCGGCAGCACGCCGGTCGTGGCGATCAGCATCGCGGCGAGCGACATGCCCATGCCGGCGATGACGCTCTGGAGCGCGATCGACCGGGCGCGGCGCGCGATGCGGAGCGCCTCCGGGAGGCGATCGAGCCGATCCACCGAGATCACGACGTCAGCCGCCTCGGAGCTGGCTGTGGCGCCGCGGGCGCCCATCGCGACGCCCACGTCGGCGGCCGCTAGGGCAGGCGCGTCGTTGAGGCCGTCGCCGATCATCACGAGGATCCCGCCGGCCTCCGCCTTCTCGTCGGTGACGGCGTCCACCTTGTCTGCGGGCGTGCGCTCCGCCAGCACCGCGTCGACGCCGATCGCCGCGCCGACCATGTCGGCCACGCCGTAGTGGTCGCCCGTGACCATGACCGTGCGGCGGACGCCGATGCGGCGGATGGACCGGATCACGCGCGGGGTCTCGGGCCGGATGGGGTCGTCGAGCAGCAGCGTGCCCACCACCTGCCCGGCGCTGGCCACGTAGACGCCGGTCGCGCCCTCGAGGCTCACGCGCCGCCGCGCCTCGCGCGCCCAGCCGGGCAGCTCCTCGCCGCCCGCGGCGAACTCGGCGGTACCCACCTTGACCTCGCGGCCGTCCACAAGCCCGGTGACGCCCGCTCCGGCGACCTCGTCCGCCCCGGCGGGGAGCGCCAGCTCGACGCCACGACGCCGGGCGCCCGCCACGATCGACGCGGCCAGCACATGCGGCGACATCTGCTCGACCGATGCGGCCAGGCGCAGGACGTCGTCAGCCGCGAACCCGGGCGCGGCGATCACGTCGGCGAGGTGCGGCCGACCCGCGGTGAGCGTGCCCGTCTTGTCGAACAGCATCACGCGCGCCCTGGCGAGGGCTTCCAGCGCGCCGCCGCCCTTCACGATGATGCCCCGCCTGGCGGAGCGGCTGATGCCGGCCACGATGGCGATCGGCGCGGCCAGCAGCAGCGGGCACGGCGTCGCCACGACGAGCACCGCCAGGGCCCGTTCGGGTTGGCCGGAGACGAGCCAGGCCAGCCCGGCGATGACGAGTGTGAGCGGCACGAAGAGCAGGGCGTACCGGTCCGCCAGGCGCACGAACGGCGCCTTGGACGACTGGGCCTCCTCCACCAGCCGCACGATGCCGGCATAGGTGCTGTGCTCGGCGGTGGCAGTGGCGACGAGCACGAACGGCGTGCCCGCGTTGACCGTGCCAGATGCCACCTCATCCCCCTGGACGCGGGTCGCCAGCCGCGACTCGCCGGTCAGCGCCGACTCGTCGAGCACGGCGGCCTCGGCCCCCACCATGCCGTCAACCGGCACCACCTCGCCGGGCTTCACCAGCAGCCGGTCGCCCTCCGCCACGTCGCCGACGGGTCGGTCCACGATCCCGTCGGCCTCGTGCCGGTGGACCAGCCGGGGTGCCCGCGACACCAGCGCGGTGAGCTCGCGGTGCGCGCGGCCCGCCGCGTAGCGCTCCAGTGCGTCGCCCGTCGCGAGCATCACGGCGATGACCACGGCGGTGAGCGGCTCGTTGAACAGGAGGGCGCCGCCGATCGCGAGGATCGCGATGACGTCCACGCCCGCCTCGCCAGCCAGCAGGTCGGCGACGATCGAGGCGGCCAGCCAGATCCCGACGACGACCGCCGGGATCGCCCAGACGACCGCCGCCGCGTCCCCGTGGCCGACGGCCCACAGCCCGATGCCCAAGACAAGGCCGCCCAGGCTCAAGGGGAGCATGGCCTTCTCGGAAAGCTGGGCCAGGAGGGCGGTGATACGGCTCATCATCTGGAATCTAGCGCCCGCGCCTGCGGCGGCGGGGAGCCGTTAGGCCGGCGTCGATGGCCGACGGGTCATGATCGGCCGGGCCCAGGAGTGCGTCGGCCCAGGCGCCGACCCCGGCCCAGACCTGCTCCACGCCCGCGGCGCGGAACGCCGCCTCGCTGGTCGTGCCGGCCACCGCGGCGAATGCGGCGCCTGCCGCGCGTGCCATGTCGAGGTCGACGGTCGTGTCCCCGACGTAGACCGCGCTCTCCGCCGCCAGGCCCAGCTCCTCGAGCGCCCGCAGCAGCGCGGCCGGGTGCGGCTTGCCGTGGGCGACGTCGTCGGCGTACCAGGCCACCTCGAACACTCCGTCCAGGTTGAGGCGCTGAAGATTGGGCTCCACCACACCGCGCGTCGATGCGGTGACCAGGCCGAGTCGGACGCCATGGCGCCGGAGTTGCCGCAAGGCGCCCTTGGCCCAGGGCAGGGCCCGCGGCCGCATCCGGCCCATCTCCTCCGCCCAGCGCACTGACGTCCGGCCCCACAGGTGCTCGGGGACCCCGAGCTCGCGGTACCCACGGCGCCAGTCCGGCGAGTACTTCTCGCGGAACCATTCCCGGCTCATCGTGATCCCCAGCTCGCCCAGGACGGTGACGTTCGCGCGGTAGATCAGCGGCAGCGTGTCGACGATCGTGCCGTCCCAGTCGAAGAGCGCCGCCGCCGGGAGGCCGGGCCGCTGGTCGGGCGCGCGTCGGGCGGGCCGGCTCATGCGCCTCCCGTCAGGCCGGCCGCCAAGGCGACCACGCCGAGCGCACCGATCACGCAGGAGGCGACGATGTTGAGGCCGCGCACCACCGATGGCGTCATCCTGGCGCGCAGCCCGGCCACCACGGACGTCAACAGGAGCCACCACATCGCGGAGCCGGACGCAACGCCCGCCGTGACAAGCGTCGCGCCGGCCGGGCCTCCAGTGCCCGCGCCGAGGCTCGCGAACAGCGCCGTGAACGAGAGGATCGTGGCCGGGTTGGCCAGGGTCAGGGCCATCATCGTGGCATAGGCGGTCAGCGTCGTCGGGCGTCGCTCGGCCGCCTCGGGATCCGCCGCGGCGTCGCGGGGCCTGGCGGTGAGCAGCGCGCGCAGCCCGTGGAGGGCCATCGCCACCAGCACGGCCCCGCCGGCGATGCCCAGCACGCGGTCGAAGCCCACCAGCAGGCCGGTGAGCGCCGTGAGCCCGAACGCGGCGACGCCCGCGTACAGGCCGTCTGCGGTGGCGACGCCAAGACCTGAGATGAACCCGTGGGCCCAGCCGTGCTCGACCGTCCGGCGGATCACCAGCAGGCCGACCGGGCCCAGCGCGAACGCCACGGCGAAGCCGATGAGGACGCCGCGCAGGAACAGGGCCGACTCCATGTGGACGGGAATGGCTGGTGCTGGCCGGCCGTCAGCCGGTCCCGACCTGGAGGACGCCGGTCACTGTCGCGTAGTGGGAGTAGTAGGTCTTCGTCCAGAGCAGCTTGCCGTCCTGGTAGACCGAGACCGTGCGCCACGCGTCGAAGCCGTCCTCGGGGTCCTGGATCCGCTGCGTGGTCCCCTTGGGCAGGCTTGCGGTCTCGACCGTCGTGTCGCTGGCCTTGTGGTAGTTCTTGATCGTGACCGGGCTGATCTTCACCGTGCGGCCGTTGGGCACGCTCCAGATCTTGAACGTCGTGTACCCGACGCCCCCGCTCCGGGTGTTGACCCCCTGGATCAGCAGCGGGTACGGCGTGTCGTTCGTGAAGCTCATCGACTGCTCGGCCCCGCCCGAGATCCACACCGTCGCGTCGAGGCCGGTCGGGTAGCGGTTGATGTAGTAGTAGTGGTTCTGGCGGGCGCCCAGCTTTAGGCCGGCCTTGAGCGCCGCGTTGAACAGCGTGGTGGAGCACGAGCAGATGCCGCCGGCGAAGGCGCCCGTGATGGACGTTCGCCCGTTGATGATGGCGTTGCCCTGCGTGTAGCCCTGCGCTGCCGTCGGGATGCCCAAGACCTTCCAGAAGTCGAAGGTCTGTCCGGGCGCCACCACCGTGCCGCTGAGCAGTCTGGTGGGCACCCAGATGTTGGCGCCGTAGCCGTTCCCGAGCCAGACCGGGAACCAGGTGGTGTGCTGGCCGATGACGACCATCTGGGAGGCGTACTGCTGCGCCTGCGCCAGAGACAGCTTGGGTTCCACCGCCTTGACCACCGCCGCCAGCGGCTCGACGGCGGCCCCCGCCTGGCGGGCGGCGATCTGATCCACGATCGCGGTCTTCATAACCGTCACGTCCAGCGTCCGACCCTCGCGGCTCGTGCCGGTGGCGACGACGTGATTGGAGACGAGCTCGAGGCCGGCGTCCTGGGCAGTCTGGTTCACCTGCTTGGCGAGCGCCGCGACAAGCGGATCGAGTCCCGCCTCGTTCAGCACGGGCGTGAGGCTGCCGTCCGTCTCCTGGGCGAAGGAGATGAGCGGCTGGAGGCTGGCGCTCGGGATCGTCCAGGTGTCGGCGCCGCGGGCGATCACGAGGTCAGCCGCCATGCGGTCGGCGGCCCCCTGGGCGCTGACGGCCGCCGCGGTCTGGACCGCAGGCGCCACCGCCCTCATCGGGATGTCGAGGTGGATCTGGGCGGGTGAGTCCAGCGCCGTGAGCTTCTGGTCCAGCTGGGCCAGCAGCGAGGTCTCGTCCACGGCACGCCCGCGGCTCGCGGCCGCCACGACGAAGGGGCCGCCCGTCCCAGCGGTCACCGAGGCGTTCACGGGCGCCTGATCCAGGGCGGTGGCCAGTGCGTCCACGTCGGCAGCCAGCTTGGTGCGGTCGTAGGTGACGGCCGACGGGACGGTGACGCCGTGGATCGCGGCCTGGGGCGCTCCGATGAGGTTGGCGAGTGGCTCCCCCTGGCGGCCTGCGGCGAGCGCTGCGTCGAGGATCGCGGCGGTGTCCGGGCCGCGACCGATGTCTGCGAACGTGATCGTGGTGGCCTTGCCGTCCGGTCCGGTGAGGACCACGCTGCCGCTGCCCAGCGAGGCGTACGCCTTGGCGATCGCAGCCTGGGCCTGGTCGCTCGTGAGCCCGGACAGATCGGTGCTGCCGACGTGGACGCCCGGCAGGACTCGCCCGTCGTACTGGGAGCCCCACGCGTAGAGGGCGCCAGCGCCCATGGCCACCACCAGGGCGACGCCGAGCAGGAACGCGAACGCGAACCGGAGCGCGAGCCAGCGCCGACGGCGCGCGGTCGGTGCCTGGCCGGAAGCGGTAACGGGTGGCTCAGCGACTGCGGTCGCACGGGGCTCGGTGACTACGGCAGCGATCGGCAGGTCGACCGGCGCCGTGCCGTCTTCGGCGGCGGGCGCATCAATGCGGGCGGCGACCCCGGCCGAGAGCGCGGCGGCGGCCGCGTCGGC
>JAKAMV010000711.1 GCA_021812735.1 Chloroflexota bacterium
TCGGCGTAGTTGCCGAAGTGCCGCCCGCCCGCCTGGCCCCCCATGCGACCAGCAAAACGAGGCCCACGACGAGGGCCACTCCCCCGAACATCATCAGCCATCCGCCGAAACCAAACCCGAGCCCTAGCCCGGTGCCGTATCCCATCATTGTTGCTGTCTCCGTTCTTGACTGCCCTTCTCGGGTGTGCTGACAACAGTGACGGGGTGGCCTCAAGACTCACGACAGGCTAGGCTCAAGAAACCGTCAAGACTCCGAGGCTCCCGATTCGCCCGCGCGGGGTCTCGAGGTCGCCGAGCCGGGCACGAAGGTCAATTTGGTCAGCTGCTCGTCAACCGCGAGGCGGCGGCTGCAAGGGGAGGAGATCGGCGACCCCCCACGAAGGCGATCCGAACGTGCGCACGGATGCAGGGAGCGTCGCAATGGACGCGATCGTCGAGCGCGGCCAACGTCGATGAGGGCAGACCACCGGCCACCAGGCCTCCTGCGCCTGCCGCCTCAACGTATCTAGCCAACCTCCGGAAGCCCGCGCAGAGCCCTCCGTCCCGGACCCGGCCGACAAGCCGACGCCCGGGACAGAGGGTGACAGGTGCCCCATCGATGGGGCGGTACGGCGAACCCCGCCCGGCTCCTACCCAGCCGGACACGTGGTGTCAGCCCGGCGCGCCCCCCAACACCCGACGCACTCGCCGGGTAGCGATCACCCCGGGTCGCCAGGGGGTCCCGATCAACGGCAACAGCCACCGATCAACGCCGTAGTAGCCCGCGACCTTCCACGCGAGGATCAGCCCGATCGCCGACGTGAACATGATCGGATTCGTCGAGGCCGATCCGGCGAGGAGGAAGGACATGTTCATGAAGGCGCCGAAGAAGGCCGACACGCCGGTCAGGACTCCGAATATGAGCCCGAGCCCGACAGCGATCTCGCCGACCACGATGAGAACCGCGAACCAACTCGCGGCATGCCCCGTCAGGAGTGCATTGAGGAAGTCGCGATACCAGTCGTATGTAATGGCCGCCTTGCCCTGGTCGGGAACCGCGACCGCAGCCTTCCAGAAGCCCGCCAAGGCCGATCCGCCGTCGAGCCAGCCGGGGCCTGCCGCCTTGTGCAAGCCCGCCTCGAGCCACGCGAACCCGACGAATAGCCGAATCGGCAGCCAGAACATGCCGGCCCGTGAGTTGCTGAATAGGAACCGGGCGAACCCAGGGCCTTCAACCTCGACCTCGTCGGCCTTGGGATCCCGGCGCGCCTCTAGGAAGAGGATGACGACGAGCGCGATGGCGGCCGCCCAGAACGCGATGGTCACGAGCCCATTGATGCCGGCGGGCACCTCGACCCATGGGTTGACCATCCAGAACAGCAGGACCGCGGCGACGGTCCCGACAGCGAGGGCGACGCGACGGAGTGACGACATGGCCTACCTACCTCCGCGGCCTCGAGCCCAACAGCGATCGCCAGATCAACCTCGTCGGTCCGGACGTGACCGTGCCCTTCCCGAAGGTGACGACCGACGCGGCCGGGATGTTCAACGTCACCCTCACGATCCCGGCCCATCTGCCCGCCGGGCAGTACACGTTCCAGGCCATCGGCGACGAGACGCTGACGACGACCTGCCAGGTCTTTGCGGCCGCGGGCGTGACGAACGTCGAGCCGGCGAGCGAGGCGGCCGCGATGGTTTTGCCCCGGACTCGGTCGGGCCTCGAGGTGGGCGCCATCGGGGTGCTGCTGGTGATCGCGATCGTCCTGGGGATCGTGCTTGTCTGGCGCGCCGAGCGGTTCCGGGGCGCCGAGCGCGCATAGGTCTGCGGGCGCCGCGTATCGGCCCCTCGCTGCGGAGTGCGGCGAGGGTGGTCCCGGACGTATGGTTGGGCCGTGAGCAGGGCATCCATGGGTCTGGCCGCTGCCGTCGCGGTCGTCTGGGGCCTGTGCTTTGTGCTCATCCAGGCGTCGTTGCCCAGTCCGGCGCCGCTCCTTCTGGCGGCGCTGCGCGCGCTCATCGGCGGCGGCATCCTAGCCGTCTGGCTCGCAGGAAGCCGGTGGCGGCGGCGAGCCCGACGTCGAGGCGCGCCGTCTGTCGTTCCTGACCCCGGACGGCCCGGCCTGCCACCGCTGCCCCTGCTCGTCCCGCTGGCAATCGCCAACGCCGTGCTGGCGCTCGGAGCGATGTACCTCGCCGCCGGACAGGCGGAGGCGGCCGTGGCGTCGATCCTCGCTGGCGGGCAGCCACTCGTCCTGGCCGTGGCCGGATGGGCACTGTTCGGCGAACGCTTGTCGGAGCGCGCGATCGCTGGGCTCGCCATCGCGATGAGTGGCGTCGTCCTGGTGGCGATCACGAGCTCGGGGACCACCAGTCTCGATGGTGTTGCGCTGGCGCTGCTGGCCGCGGCCGCTCCGGCCGCGGGCACCGTCCTGATGCGGAAGGTCGCGCCGACGATCGATCTGCTGCAGACGACGAGCGCACAGTTCCTTGTCGGTGGACTGATCCTCGCCGGCGCAAGCGCCCTGCTCGAGCCATGGGGCGCCATCAGCTGGTCGGCCGGGTCGGCGATGTCGCTGCTCATCCTCGGAGTCGTCGGGACCGGCCTCGCCTACGTTGCGTGGTTCTGGCTGCTCGCTCGCGCTTCCCTGGTGCGGCTCGGAGCCGCCCTCTTCCTGGTGCCCGTCGTCGGCGTCGCGGCCGCGGTCGTCGTTGGAGATCGCCCCGCACCCGTTGCCCTCCTCGGGATCGCGGCCGTGCTCGTCGGGGTCTGGATCGTCTCTGCAGCCGAACCTTCCCCCCGGCTCGGAGATGGTGCGTAGGGCTGCGAAGCGCCGCACGATGCTTGAGGCCGATCCCGAGCGGCCCGCCGCGGTGCCCACGACTGTCTCACCCGTCGCTCAGGCTCGACTCAGGTCCGCTTGCCAGCGTTGCGCCTGGCGGCGCACACGCCGGCAGACGAGGACACGGTTCCCATGGCCACCACGTTCGACCAGCCCCAGACAGCGCGGCCGGTCACCTATGTCCACGCACACCACCTGTCCCTGAGGGCGCTGACGTCGGCGACACTCGCCATCACCGCGGTGATGGGCGCGCTGTACTTCCTGGTCGGGTTCCCGGCCGGCCTTCGACACCTTCTACGAGAAGATGTACTTCCACGCCATCGGCATCGGGATCGCCGCGCTTCTGGCCTACCTGATGCTCGACGCCTTCGGGCTCGAGGCGTACGAGCCCCCGGTCGACTTCCCGATCCGCTACCGGGCCTTCCTGGCCGTCGTCTTCGGCGGCATCGGGGGGCTGCTCGCCATTAGCCCGTCGGTCTGGACGGGCCTGCCCGACCTCGGCATGGTCTTCTTCGTGATCGCGTTCGTCCTGGTCGCCGACGTCGGCGGGGCGATGCTCGTCGAGCTGATCGTCCTGCCCCGCAAGCGGGCCGGCGTCTACTCCGGCGACAGCCACAGCGTCGTCGACTACATCTGGCGGCTCGTGCCCCAGACGGCGGCCGACCGGGCCTCGTACCGCGGCGTCGGGTCGGCCTACTGGCTGGCGGTGTTCTCGCTCGGGTCCGCCGTCGTGGCCGCCCTCATCGGCTTCGTCAACCTCTGGGTCCGGGCATTCGGGCCGTCGATCTTCGGCGGCTTCTACGGCCTGTTCGGGCTCGATCGCGGGGGCATCCTCGACGCGACCCTCGACCCGCACTCCCACATGATCGCCCTCGCGATCGTGGCCGGGATCGTCGCCACTGTCGTCATCCGGCTCCGGGCGCTCGAGAGCGCGTCCCGGGTGGGCCGGACGCTTGCCCGTATCGGCACCTGGACCGCGATCATCGGCGTGATCGGGACGACCCTCATCCTGGGCGCGGTGGCCTTCCTCAACTTCGCCCCGCCGACGCTGTTCACGAGCGGGCCCGACGGCGTCAACGGCATGGCCGGCGACGACCTCGTCATGACGGTCGTGTTCGTGGGCGCCATGGTGGTCGCGGCCGCGCTGCTCGCCGATCCCCGGTTCCGCCGCGACGGCCTGCGCCTCACGATCGTCGGCACCTGGGTGGCGATGGTCGCGATCACGGTCCTCGAGGGCTTCTACATCGAGCTCAACCAGGTCACGTTCGCCGGCGCGCCGGGCGACGCCTCGTTCTCGGCCGCCCACCCGATGACCGGCATCTTCCTCATGATCGTGGTGTCGCTGGCCCTGGTGCTCGCCGACTTCTACGGCGTCCGGGGCCAGCTCCGACGGGCCGTCACCGCGGTCGGGGCGGTCGGCCTGGTCGCGTCCGCGGTCGGCACCACGCTCTGGACGTTCGTGGACCCCTCGACGACCGGGCCCGTGTTCGCGCTCTACATCGCCGGGATCGCCGTCTCGTACCTCGCGGTCCTCGTCGCGGCGTTCGCGGTCCGGTCGGCCCAGACGGAGGCGCTCGATGTAGATCGCGCGGCGACCTGAGCGCGCAGTCCCGCCCGGTTGGGTGGCGGGCAAGCGCGCAAGCGTCCGCCTGGCCCGGTACTGCCGGCGCCTACACGGTTCGGATCGACCGCCTGCCGCGTCCAACGGCAGGCGGTCTCCTGCGGCAGGATCCTCCGGGCCCGTCATCGCCCATGAGATCATCGAGGCATGAACGACGATCCGTTGCTTGGAGCCACTGACGCGTTCGCCACGCGCTCGGTCCACGCGGCTGCCGAGCCGGACGAGCTGACGGGCGCTGTCTCGCCCCCGATCTATCAGACCTCGACCTACGCGCAGGACGGCGTGGGCCAGCCCAGGAACGGCTACGAATATGCCCGGTCCCAGAACCCTACGCGCGCTCGGCTGGAGCGCGCGGTGGCCGATCTCGAGGGAGGTCGACATGGGATCGCGTTCGCGTCCGGCTCCGCCGCCACGGCTGCGATCGCCCAGCTTGCGGGTCCGGGCGAGGAGATCATCGTCGGCGATGACGTCTACGGCGGCACATTCCGCTATTTGGAGCGCGTCCACCGTCCCGCGGGAGCAGGGGAAGCAAGGTACGTGGACCTCGCTTCGGGCCCCGACGCACTCTGGGAGGCGCTGACCGCACGCACGCGGCTGGTGTGGCTCGAGACGCCGTCCAATCCGCTGCTCAAGGTTACGGACATCGTCGCGGCCTCGCGTGTCATCCGGGAACGGGCTGTCGCGTCGGGCGGCTCCGCACCGCTGCTCGTCATCGACAACACGTTCGCCTCCCCGGCGCTCCAACGGCCGCTCGAGCAGGGTGCGGACATCGTTCTGCACTCGGCGACAAAGTACCTGGGCGGACACTCCGACACCATCCTCGGCATCGCGGTCACGAACAGCGAGCCCCTGGCGGATCGTTTGCGATTCCTCCAGAACGCGTTGGGCGCCGTGCCCGGCCC
>JAKAMV010000712.1 GCA_021812735.1 Chloroflexota bacterium
CTGCCTGCTGCTGATGCCCCTGGCCATTGGCACCGGGGTCGGCGGCTCAGCCCGGTGGATCGCACTGGGCCCGTTCACGTTCCAGTTCTCGGAGCTCGCCAAGATCCTGATGATCGGCGTGCTCGCGACCTACCTGGGCAACCGCGAGGGCAAGCTCGACTCGCTCGTGTCGATCATCGGGGCGGTCGTGCTGATCGTCCCGCCGTGGGTCCTGGTCATGATGCAGCCCGACCTCGGCACGTCGCTCTGCCTCTTGGCGATCTTGGCCGGCATGCTGTTCATGTCGGGCGCGAGCCTCAGGTGGCTCACGGCCGGGCTGGCGGCCGTGATCGGCGCCATCCCGCTGGTCTGGACGTACGTCCTCCAGGACTACCAGCGCCAGCGCATCCTCACCTTCCTCAACCCATCGACGGACACGCAGGGTGCCGCCTGGCAGGTGACGCAGGCCCAGATCGCCGTGGGAGCCGGTGGCCCGCTCGGTGTCGGCCTGACGAATGGAACCCAGAGCCGGGGCCAGTTCCTCCCGGTCCAGGAGAGCGACTTCGTCTTCGCCGTGCTCGCCCAGGAGCTCGGGTTCATCGGCTCCGTCGTGGTGTTCCTGCTGTTCATCGCGCTCCTGTGGCGCGTGCTCGTGGCGGCGTGGCGCTCGAAGGACCCGTTCGGGATGCTCTACGGTGCGGGCGTGGCGTCCATGCTGCTGTTCCAGGTCTTCGTGAACGTGGGCATGGTGGTCGGGATCATGCCGGTCACGGGCATTCCGCTCCCGTTCATCAGCCACGGGGGGGCATCCCTGGTGAGCATCGCCTTGGGGCTGGGCGTCATACAGAGCATCAACATCCGCCAACAACGGGCGGAGTGGTGACGCTGCTCCGGGCCTGATTCAGCGTCGGCGGAACGGGCCCCCGCGCCCCCGCTCGGTTTCGCCTCGCGCGGATCGGCGTCCCTTCGCGCGCAGGATGCCGTCGATCTCGTGCTGGTACACCCGCCCGATCGGCACCCGATCAAGCCACTCGAGGTACTCGATGTCGACACGGGCGATCTCGCCGAGCGACCATCCGGAGAACCTCCCGAAGTACAGGACACTGCCGGAGGGTTTCCCCGGCGGCGGTCCTGCTGAACCCTCCCCGTCAGGGCGGATCGCGGCGCCCGACGCGAAGCCGCCGATCGGCACGCGGGCCGTCGTCCAGCCCTGGACACCCGACCCTCCAGGCGTGCTGGACGGGGCGTAGGGCGGTTCGCTCATGGACCCGAAGGGCCGTTCCTGACCCGGTGCGTGGTGGCCCGTCGGGGGCGCAGCGGGCATCGGGGCGGCGGAAGGTCGGCGCGTCGGCCCGGCGCTCGAAGTGGGGCCAGCCGTCCTGGTGTGCGCGGCGGCGGCGGCGACCCACGCCGTATTGCCGGCGGTGCGCTTGCGGGCGCGGTCCACCGCCGCGCGGCGGACGGGGTCGCGGAGCTGCTCCCAGGCGGCGTTAATGGCGATCATCCGCTGGGTCGAGTCCGGGTCGGGGGACACGTCCGGGTGGTGCTTGCGCGCAAGCCGGCGGTAGGCGGCCTCGATGACCTCGCGGTCCGCGTCCGGGTCGACCTGGAGGACCTTGTACGGGTCCATGACGCTCAAGTGCCGGCTCCTCCCGGACGGGGCCCGCTGCGGACTGGCGTTGACCTTCGGCCGATCGGCTCCCAGGGCGCTCAAGATGGGTGGGGTGGGACGGCCCAGCCCATCGGGGCGCAGACTAGCACGCGTGCCGACCCGCCCCGCACCCCCCGATCGAGCGCCCGACCCCGGGACTAATGTCGCCCGCGAGGCTGTCC
This sequence comes from Chloroflexota bacterium, assembly GCA_021812735.1. The sequence continues at coordinate 1,813 of JAKAMV010000712.1, forward strand.
AGCGCTGGCGCCTGGTGGTCAGTCGCACCGTCCTGCCCCCGGAGCGAACCCAGCGTGAGCAGTTGGCGGAGTGGGAGGCGACGCTGGCAGCCACGGGCCTCCCCGTGGCCGGCGTGGACGCCGAGCCGCCGAAGGGCCGGCTGGTGCTCGCCGCCCCGCTCTCGAACGGGGTCCCCGGGGAGGCGGAGCTGGTGGACATCTGGCTCGTGGAGCGCGTTCCGCGGTGGCGGGCGCGCGAGGCGCTCGAGGGCCGCCTGCCGGCTGGCTACACCCTGGTGGACCTCTACGACGTCTGGCTCGGCGAGCCGCCGCTGCCGGGGCGCGTCGCCGCTTCCGTGTACCGCGCACGGGTGGGGACCGCCGACGCAGATCGGCTGACGGCTGCGGCGAGGGTGCTCATGGGCGCCGCCTCGCTGCCGCGCGTCCGACGGAAGGGGGAGGGCACGGTCTCCTACGACCTCAGGCCGTTCCTGGCCGCCATCGATGTGGCCGCTGGGACCGAGGGCGCGGCGATCATCACGATGACGCTCCTGCACGACCCTGCGAGGGGCATTGGACGGCCGGACGAGGCCCTCGCGGCGCTCGGCGAGGCCGTGGACGGCCTGCCGCTCGAGGCTCAGGGCCTTGTCCGCGAGCGCCTGATCCTGTCCGAGCCCGCCCCGCCGGCTCCGCCGGCGCCTCGAGCCCAGCGCCGCCAGCCGGCCAAGCCTCCCGCCGCGACCCCACGCAGGCAGGGGCGAGGCGGCGACGCGAAGGCGGGCCAGATTCTCGGCCCCGAGGCGTCCCGCCGTTGACGGGATAGGAGATAGAGCCCTGCGAAATGTCGCAGTCAGTCATGGCCGTGGCACTCCTTCCGGATTGCCAGGCACGAAGACAACCGGCAACGCCTTGCCGCTGGTATCCACTGGTCCGGCGCCGCGAAAGTCAGAATGTCACGCGAGATGTCACGGCTACGTGGTCTTCTTGGCGTGGGACAAGTCAGCCAAACTCGTGAAGTGGACGAAGACCGTCCCGGACAGCGGGGCCGTCTGGGAGAAGGGGATGTTCGCGAACCAGAACACCGCGTGCGCCCTCCGCAACGCGTTCACCCGGGAACGCGTGCTCGCAAGCTTCGGCCTAGGCGACTAGGCCAGGTGACGATGCAGTCGTGTCTGCGCCGTCCGCGCATCCCGTGAAGGGGGGCAGGCCACCCCGTGCGCGAACGGGCTCGGGTGCTGACGGGGCGGCTGGCAGCCGTGTGAGCGGCCAACGGCCGCAGATCGTTGCCGCCCTGGCGAATGCGGGCACGCGGATCAGGCACCTTGTCGTGGACGAACCCGTGCCGTGGCGCCACAACCGACCCGCCAGCCTCTTTGACGCCGCCCGGAAGCGAGAGCCGCTTCGACCGCTCGAGATCGGCCTTCATTCGAGCGGGCTGTCGGCCGGGACCGGCGACGCTGAACTGGTTCTCGGCGTGCTGGTGGCACCCGGCCGCCCAGGCGCTCCGCGCTTCTGGGCGTCGCCAGGTCCACTTCCCTCGTGCCTGCAGGGCGCATCGGTGACCCGGTTCGAGCTCGAGGCGCGGCCGGACGGTCAAACCCAAGCCCATGTCCGCTACGCGGATTCCGAGCGCTGGGCGGCCCTGGTCGGCGGTGAGCGTTGGGGCTACCTCGCGCAGCACGTGCTTGGCGACCCGAGTCGCGAGGCCACCCTGACGGAGATCGAGGCGCTTGTAGCCCTCGGCTCGGACCTGGTGGTCACGTCCGAGCCTGCGCTGCTCGCCGTCCGGGACCAGCACCTGGCGCGCGGGCTCAACCTCATGTCCCCCGAGGAGGCATTCGTGATTGCCGGCGTGTGGTCGCGCGTGACGCACGCGGCCTTCATCGGCGGCTCGTGGGGGACGAATGTCGGCAGCTACTACCGCGCCCTCGCCCACGCCCTCGCCCCCGCGGCCCCGCCGGCCCTGAGCCGATTAGCGAACCTAGAGCGGACCGAATGCGGCGGGAGGACGCTCTTCGACCTCGTGGACTCGATCCTCCGCAGACTGGCGTCGTCCTGTCGCGCTCTAGACCGCCTGGTGGCGACGTGGCAGTGCGTGACGGACAACGACAGCCTGAGCGAGCTACTCGACGAGCTCGACCGGGTGGTCCTCAACTCGTGGGCCATATACGACAACCTGGCGCTGCTGCTCACAGAGCGGTTCGCCATCCCCGTGAGGTCGGCCGCGGACGTCAGCCTCGTGAGCGCCAAGTGGCGACGCAAGCTCCGGGCGAGTGGGGGCGCTGCGCTCGACGAGATCGTCGAGGCCCACCGCCCGCACCTAATGGCGTCCCACGAAGTGAGGCACCAGCTCGTGCACCGGGCGGCATTGTTGCCGATCACGGAGGCCTCAAGCGGTGGAAAGGGCGGCACCCCGCTCGTCTGGTTTGAGGGCAATGATCTCCTCGGAAACCTCGCCGCGAGCGCGCAGGAGCTCGGCCAGAACGTCGCGGACTGGGGAGTCCGCCAAGTCTTCGAACCGGGCCCCGAGGACGTGGTCATCTTGGGCAACGACGGTGCAGAGCACGGGTCGTACACCATCGAGCGAGAGCGGCGTGCGCTGGTGGACCCGCTGACGTACGGGCTGAGAGTGGCGGCTGATGCGGCAACCCTGTCCAGGTTGCTCCTCGCCTCGTTCCTGCCCTTCATTGACGACTCACCGACGCCAGGTCAATCGGGCGCGACGGCCGCCGGGTACGACTGGTTCCTGCCGGGAGCTGGACGAGTCGCGATCCTCTCTAGCCCTCTCTCCGGGCTGGTCGAGCTCCCCGGCTAGACGGAGCTACCCGGTCAGCGCCTCCGGCTGCTCTTGGCCGAGCCTCCCACGCCCTTGGACCCCCACGCCCTCAGAACGGCGGCTTGTCGAAGGCCCCGGCGACGGTGGGGACGGGTTCCCCGCTGATTAGCGCGCGAAGTGCGTCGAGGGCATGCGGATCCACCAGCGTCGCGTTGTGCGTGCACAGCATGGCATCGACGACCTGAGACACCGCCCACTTGCCCGCCTTCGGGGCCGCGCGACTGATCTGGCATGCGAGGTCCGTCGTCGCGATCGATCGGGCGTAGGGCCCCCCGTTCGCGGTCGCGTCGGTCAGCCACTGGGTGCTCTCGTCATCGAGGTAGTACGCGAGGTCCTTCGAGTTCCCCATGGTCAGGATGGCGACACCGGCAGCTGCGGATTCACCCGCCAGACTGTCGTTGGACAGGGCCGAGGGAAGCCCGTACATCTCGGAGTCCACGGAGGCGGTGCCGCCTGAGGGCAGCCCGGCCCGCCCGGCGGCCAAGTACTTGAACTCCATGAGGTCGGGGGCGAGCGAAGGCTTGCGGTCCGCGATCCCGCACTCGGAGTACACCTCCGCGTTGAGCTTGGACTCCAATACCCCAAGGTCGATGCCGCCCAGCGGGCTGTCGATCGTCGCGACGCCGGCCAGCCGGGCATCGGATCCGGGCGCGAGGTCGGACGGCGTCCGGGATGTGTCGTGCAACACCAAGGCGAGGTACGCGAAGGCGATCG
>JAKAMV010000713.1 GCA_021812735.1 Chloroflexota bacterium
CCCGGCGGATCGGGACGCTAGAGGCTGACCACGATCGAGAGGTCGCCCCGCCGACGGAGGACCTCCGCGCCCGTCGTCCCGCGCCAGGACTGGAACAGCAGGTCCACCTCGGCATCGCCAACACGGAGCCCTGCGACGACGAGCTTGCGCAGCGGGTGGGGGAGCGTGGGCCGGACGATGCGGAGCTCCCGGTGCGGGGCGTCCGCCTCGAGTCCGAGCAGCGAGCGGAACAGCATGAACGGCGTGGCGGCCGCCCAGGCCTGCGGCGCGCAGGCCACCGGGTAGGTGACCGGGACGCCGGTCTCGGCCCGGGGGAACCCGCAGAACAGCTCGGGGAAGCGGAACAGCGGCAGGTGCCGCGCCGCGTCGAGCAACCCGGTCGCGAGCTCCGCGGCCTCGGTCGCGAACCCGTACCGCTTGAGCCCGGCCACCGCGATCGCCGTGTCGTGCGGCCAGACGGTGCCGAGGTGGTATCCGAGCGGGTTGTACCCGGGCTGCCCCTGCGCCAGCGTCCGCAGGCCCCATCCCGACGACATCCGCGGCCCGGCCAGGTCGCGCGCCACCGCCACGGAGCGCCTGACGTCGAGCGCCCCGGTCCACAGCCCGTGGCCCACGTTGCTGGCCAGCGCGTCGGCCGGACGGTCCTCGCCGTCGAGTGCCATAGCGTACCGCTGGAGGTCCGGCAGCCAGAAACGGTCCTCGAGTCGAGCGGACAGGTCCTTCGCCGCGCTCTCGAGCTCTCCAGCCAGCTCTTGCTCACCGCGCCGCGTGGCGTGGTGCGCCATCAGCCGGAACGCGGCGATGGTGTAGCACTGGACCTCGATCAGGGCGATGGGCGGCTCGGCCACCCCGCCCATCCGGTCGCGAACCGAATCGTGCGAGTCCTTCCAGCCCTGGTTCCGGAGCCCGCGCGCCGAGCGGCATTCGTAGCGGACGAACCCGCCCACGACGGCGGGCCCGCGCAGCCACTCGAGGGCCGCGATGACGTTGGGCCACAGGCGGTCAACCAGCGCGTCGTCGCCGGTCCACGCATGGGTCTCGGCGAGGAGCAGCAGGAACAGCGCGGTCGCATCGGCGCTGCCGTAGTAGGGCGTGAACGGCAGCTCGCCGATACGCGCCATCTCGCCCGTCCGCAGTTCGTGCAGGATCTTGCCGGGCTCAGCGTCCCGCCAGTCGTCGCGGACCCGGGCCTGGCGCCGCGCAAGCACCTCGAGGGTGGAGCGGGCGATGTCCGGCAGGACCGGCAGCATGAACATCGCGGTGATGATGGCGTCGCGCCCGAACAGCGTGGCGAACCAGGGCACGCCCGCGGCGATGAACGACTCGTTCGCGGTCGGCCCCCCGGTCTCGAGCAGGCGGATGTCGGAGAGCCCGCGGGCGAGGATCAGGTTGACCAGCTCGTCGTCCGACTCGAAGCGCGTGGGGATCGACGTCTCCACGCCGTCGGGGCTGCGCCGCGCCTCCAGCCGCTCGAACGCCGGCGGGGCCTCCCCAGCTCCCGGCAGCTCCTCCCAGCCCGACGTCACCTGCCAGCCGAGGTTGACGGTCTCGCCGGCCTCGATCGCGATCCGCCAGCTGGCACGTACCGACGCGTCGCTGTCGGTGGGCGCCTTGCCGAGCACGTCGGGGGGCGGGTCGAGCTGCACGCCGGTCCGCAGCGCTATCCCGTCGCGGCTGACGTAGGTGAACACGACGCCCGACTCGTCGACCTGGATCGGCCTCAGCTCCCCGCGGTCCCCGGTCGCGTAGCCCCGGATCTCGAAAATGTCCGCGCCGTCCACGTCGAGCAGGAGGTCCACGGTGAGCTGCTGGAGCGCAAGGGTGTAGTTGGCGATCGACAGGCGCTCGTGCATGCCGTCCCGGGCGAGCGTTCGGTCGCGCCGGATGCCCAGTGACTGGGTGGCCAGCGTGGGGGAGTTGGCGTGCTGCGTGGGGTCGCTGCGCAGCTCCGGGTTGGTCATCTGGACCACGCCGCGCTCCTGCCCGCCGAGGTCAGGCTCGAGGAGCGTGGGTCGGCGACCGTCCACCAGCACGGTGAGCGTGGACAGCACACGGGTGTCGCCGAGGTACAGCCCGAGGCCGCGCGAGTCCGGGCGGACGTCGCCGAATGGGTCTGCAACCAAGGTCAGGGCCCCCAGCCGCAGGACGGCCGTGGCCCCGAGGTCGGTGGCCTTGATGACGTGCCGGGGCGTGGGCGGGAGCTCCCGCGTCACGGGGGACCCCTCAGCCACGATCAGGGACGCTGTTGTGTGCACGCCAAGAGCGCGGGCTGTGTACTGACCGCATGCGTCGGAAGGGTACGTCGGAACGCTTGCAGGCGTCCCCGGCGCATCGCGGCCGGGGTTTCGGGGGCGCTACAGCACCGTGGTGGCGATCCTTCACAGATGTGGCGAGATGGCGTGGATTCGGCCTCATGCGCCCGCCGAACGGACGGGGACGCATCCTCGATTCCGGCTTTCAACCGTCCGTGGCCCATCTGGCTTCTGCGAGGCCCTCTGTCACCGCCATCGGCCGCAAGACGGGGGCTCGGCGAGGCCTCCCGGGCTCGGCCGAGGCACCCGGCCGCGGACGGGGCCTCCGGCGCATGAATGCGCCCCACCCGGAGGGGGGACGGGTGGGGCGCCGGGCGAATCGAGGACGCAGTCCCGGGAGGGACAGTTCGATCAGCTTGAGGTGCGGGTCCTGCCACCGGCCGCGGTTGTCTCGGCGCCCTCGCGGATCTCGCCGCGCCACGCCCCGGTCTCGGTGCCCCGTGCCTCGATGAAGTCGCGGAACCGCTCGAGATCGCCCGTGACCTGGTTGCGGAGCACCCCAAGGGCGGTGCCGGCCTGCTGGGCGGGGCCTTCGGGCTCCACCTCGAGCAGCAGGTTGACGCGCGTCATGTCTGGCCCGAGGCTGGTGAACGACACGGTGCCGTCATTGCGCGCGCCGCCGGTCGAGACCCACGTGATGCGCCGGTCGGGCACCTGCTCCACGATCCGCGCTCGCCACGACTTCTCGACGCCAGCGACCTTCGCGCGCCACTCGAGCGTGGTCTCGTTGAGCTGGTGGACCTGCTCGATCCCCTCCATGAACCGGGGGAAGTCCTCGAACTGGGTCCACTGGTTGTACGCGGTGTGGAGCGGCACCTTGACGTCGATGGTCTGGTCAATCACGGCCATAGTCGGGCTCCTCCTCATGTCGAGGTGGCGGACGTATGCCATCAGCCTCCCATCGGTCGGGCAACAGGCGGACGCCACTCACCGCCCGCGGCGGTTGCAGGCGGCTGACAACCAGTCGCGAGCCCGTGTCGGTGGCGGACCTCGTGCTTGGCTACCCGTCGCCGCATGCCTGGCAGAGCGGGAGACTGCCTAGCCCACGAGCCCTGCCGCGGCGACGGGGCGTGCGCCCGACGGCGCGGTGGCACTCTCGCCCGTCGGCTCGTCAACGTTGAGCAGATAGCCGATGCCCTGGAACGTCCGGATCCGCCCAGACTCGCCGGGCCGCACGCCAAGCTTGCGGCGCACCCGCGAGATCCACACCCGCAGGTACTGGATGTCGTCCCGATACTCCGGGCCCCACACCTTGGTCAGCAGCTCGGTGTGCAGCACCACCTTGCCCGCGTTGAGCGCAAGGTGCTGGAGGAGGAGCCATTCGGTGCGCGACAGCTGCACGAGCTCGCCATTGCGCATGACCATCCGGCGCTCGAGGTCGATTTCGATGTCGTCGAAGCGCAGCACGCCGGTCACGGGCGCGCCCCCACCGCTTCGGCGCAACACAGCCCGCACGCGGGCCGCCATCTCGTCCGGGTGGAAGGGCTTGGAGATGTAGTCGTCGGCGCCGAAGTCCAGCCCGCGGGCCTTGTCGGCGGTCGAGCCCTTCGCCGTGACCAGGATCACCGGCACGGACCGGGTCTCGCGCAGCTGGCGCATGACGTCGATGCCGTCCATGTCGGGCATGACGATGTCGAGCAGGACGACGTCGGGTCGGTACTCCTCGGCCAGCCGGACCGCCTCTGCTCCGCTCGAGGCCGACACGACGCGGAACCCCTCTTCGGACAGGGCGATTGATACGAGCTTGGTGATGCGCGGTTCGTCGTCCGCGACAAGAATGAGCGGTTGCGCTCCCACGGGGCCCACCTCGTTCTATGGCCGCGCTGCACACGCGGTCACCGAATGCACAGCATGCTGGTGGCGGTTGTTCGGCCTGCTCTCTGGAGTTGTTATCAGTATTGCGAACGCATTACGGCTGGCCGCCGGGTGGCCTCGGCGCGGAGCCGCATGGCGTCCCCCGAGCTGACCGTGTCGCGCCCGAGGGCCCCAGCCTCATCTGAGGACCCCTTGATCATCTCAGGCCCGCGCAATGGTCCGGCGGACGAGGCGCCACGACAGCAGGCTGAACCCAAGGAACATCATCCCCAGGGCATCGATCTCCCACCCGGGTTGCGCCTCCCCCCGGAGCATCGCGTTCTGGAGCAGCTGGATGCCATGCGTCACGGGCAGCAGGTAGGAGATGACCTGGGCGGCCGGGTGGAACTCGTCGACCGAGAGGATGAAGCCGCCGAAGAACACGCTCGCGAGGAGCAGGAACAGCGACAGCTGGACGACTTGGCGCTCGCCGTCGGACAGGGCCGCGACCAGGGCCCCGAGTGCGAGCGAGGCCGCGATCACGAGCGTCACGACGTAGGCGACGGTCGGGCCAGGAGCGAGATCGGGGACGCCGATCACGCGCACGAACACGAGCATCGTGACCAGCGACACGACCGCCGTCATCGCGAAGTAGGCGAGTCCCTTGCCCAGGAGCACCTCGATGGTCCGCACCGGCGCGACCCGGAAGATCTCGAAGCGGCCCTGCACGCGCTCGCGCACCAGCGAGAGAGCGAACAGCGTGACGGCGAGGTGCTGGAGGATGAGCACGATGGCCGCGATGCCGAAGAAGCTGACCACGTTCGGGTCCGTCGGAGCGAGATTGACGGTTTCGGCACGTGTGGGCGCGGCAAGGATCTGGGGCGGGATGTCCTTGCCGGGCCCCCCCGGTGGCACGGCCGCCTGCCCCTGAGACACGGCGGCCTCGATCAGCTTGCGGTTGGCGACGTTGGCCACCTCCCGGGCGAGGAGCTGGGCGTCTCCGAGGCGGATGGGGTCGATGATCGAGTACTCGATGCGGATCACCGACTGCTGGCCCGCCTTGAATGACTGCTGGAGGTCACCGGGCGCGATCACCAGCACATCGGCGGTTCCATCGTGAATCTGCGCCTCGGCCGGGCCGACGTCGGGCACCACGCCCATCAGGTTGAGCCCCGGGATCGACGACGCCTGGTAGGCGCCCGCATCGGTGGGCAGGCCCGAGCCGGGCG
>JAKAMV010000714.1 GCA_021812735.1 Chloroflexota bacterium
TCCCGAGTTGCCCGTCGCCATGCTCGCCTGTGCGCGGCTCGGCGTGATCCACTCGGAAGTCTTCGGCGGCTTCAGCGGTGCGGCGTGCGGTGAGCGGATCGCCGACTCGGGCAGCCACATCCTGGTGACGATGGACGGCTACTACCGGAACGGCGAGCTGATCGATCACAAGATCAAGGCCGATGAGGCGCTGGCCAGGGCTCACGATCTTGGCGCCGATGTCGACAAGGTGCTCGTCTGGCGCCGCCACCCGGGTCAATACGCATCCAAGAGCCCGATGATCGAGGGGCGGGATTTCTTCATCGACACGCTGCTCGCGGACTACCGCGGCAGGGTGGTCGAGCCGGTCTCGATGCCGGCCGAAGCGCCGCTCTTCCTCATGTACACGAGCGGTACGACCGGCCGGCCGAAGGGTGCCCAGCACAGCACGGGCGGATACCTTGCCTACGTCGCGGGGACGTCGAAGTACTACCAGGACATCCACCCCGAGGATACCTATTGGTGCTTCGCCGACATCGGGTGGATCACCGGGCACTCCTACATCGTGTACGGCCCGCTGGCGCTCGGTACCACGAGCGTGATCTACGAAGGAGTGCCCACCTACCCGGATCCCGGCCGTCCCTGGCGCATTGCCGAGCGGCTCGGGGTCAACATCTTCCACACCGCGCCGACCACGATCCGCATGCTGCGCAAGCTCGGCCCGGACGAGCCACGCAAGTATCACTACCACTTCAAGCACATGACGACGGTCGGCGAGCCGATCGAGCCGGAGGTCTGGCGCTGGTACCACGACGTCGTGGGCAAGGGCGAGGCGGTCATCGTCGACACCTGGTGGCAGACCGAGAACGGCGGGTTCCTGGGCAGCACGCTGCCCGCCCTGCAGCCGATGAAGCCCGGCAGTTGCGGCCCTGGGGTCCTCGGGGTCTACCCCGTGATCTACGACGAGAACGGCAATGTGGTCGAGGCCGGCAGCGGCCGAGCGGGCAACATCTGCATCCGCAACCCCTGGCCCGGGATCTTCCAGACCATCTGGGGCCAACCCGACAGGTTCGTCCAGATCTACTACGAGAAGTACTGCCGCAACAAGCAGAGCAAGGACTGGCACGACTGGCCGTACTTTGCCAGCGACGGCGCGGTCCAGGCGGCCGACGGCTACTTCCGGATCCTCGGCCGGATCGACGACGTGATCAACGTGGCGGGGCACCGGCTGGGGACCAAGGAGCTCGAGTCGGCGGCCATCACGGTCCCCGAGATCGCCGAGGCTGCCGCCGTCCCGGTGCTGGACGAGCTGCGCGGGCGCGCGGTGGAGATGTACGTGGCCCTGAAGCCGGGCTTTCGTCCCGGGCCCGACATCGAGGAGAAGGTCGCCAAAGCGATCGAGACGGAGATCGGCAAGGTGGCGCGGCCAAAGCACGTCTGGATCGTGCCCGACATGCCGAAGACGCGCTCGGGGAAGATCATGCGGCGGGTGATCGCCGGCGTCTCGAACTTCACAGACGTCGGGGATACCAGCACCCTGGCGAACCCCGAGATCGTGGATGACATTCGCCATCACGTGCAAAGTCAGAAGGTGGCCGGCGGCGAGGTCCCACGCGAACTCACGCCCCAGGAGCTCGAGGAGATCAAGGCCTTCGGGCGAGCTGAGTAAGGGCTGGCCACGCCGCAGGGGTAGAGAACCCGCGAGATGCGGCGTCGGATCGCGGTCTGAACCACGCCCGGAACTGGTGACTTGCTCGCCCGCGGGGCGCACGCCGGGCCGGCCACCGGCCGTGAGGGCCGATGGACCACTCAGGCGGCCCCGACCGCTGCGAGTGCTGCGGTCTGGTGCCGGTCTGGTTCGGCGGACGGACGTGGTGCCTGTGCGAGCCGACACCGCGCGGCGCCGCCCTATGCGGCACAAGACACGAGTGCAGCACGGCGCGCCGGTTACATCGGCATCGGTTCGTTCACGTCATCGTCGAGGAGGACTGGTGCGGCACCCCGCTCAGGATCCTCGTCGCTTGCGGCTGTGGGCAGGAACGAGCCGTCAGCGACGTCACATAGTCAGCCTCGGTTCGCTCTCTTCGCGGGCGTCGTGCGCGGCGCCAGATCTCAGGTGCGCGGTCGGCGATCCGGCGCCCGACGGGCTACCGGATTGGTCACGTCGGGGATCTGGGCGGCTCGCTGGGTGACCACGCGGAGCCGCCGGAGTGCCCAATCGACATCGGAGACGATGCGCGAGGGCACGCGCCCCCGATCCTCTCGCAGCACGCGCGTCGCCAACGCGAAGTCGCCCGCGGCACCGGCGCGTTCGATGACCCGGATCGCAAAAGCGGCCAGGAGCGGACTCGCAAGCCAGGGCCGCACGGCCTCGATGGCCCGCGTTCCATGCGCGGCGATCGGATCGCGCCACTCAATCCGTCGACCCGGCGGCGCCACTTCGGCCTCGGAAAGCAGTTTCGCAAGTTCCATCGACACCATTCCTTACCCGCCCGATCCCATGGGGAGGCGGCAACCGCGCGCACCGGGGCCGACCTGGGCGCCGGCGGTCCCGGAGGTCACGCGCCGACCTGTTCGTTCGACAATCCCAGAACGCGCGTCGACCATTGCGCGTCCGACTCGGAACCACCCTGCCGTGGGCCAACGGGCTGTCCCGCGGGCCCTCAACATTCGTAGCGCTCGCCCCTCCACTCCGCATCTGCATCCTGGAACTGCTGCGCGGTGGCCCTTTGACCGTGACCCAGATCCGGGAGGCGACCAGTGCACCGAGCTCGTCGGTCTCGCAGCAGCTCGCCGGCCTTCGGGGCCGCAACATCCTGACCGCGGAGCGGCGGGGCACGACCATCATCTACCGCGTCGCCGACGAGGATCGCTTCGAACTTCTCGACGTCGCGCGCCGGATCTTCAACGCGCCCCTGTCCGACACGATCGATCTTCTTCGGCTCGCCGCGGACGAGACGGGCGCTGCCGACGGGACACGCCACAAGCGAGCATACACCCTTCGGCCACCGTCGCCGCCACGTATCATCTGATGGTGCGTCCGCTCCATCCCCCACTCGACCGCATCGCCGCCGGCTTGCCAGCCGAGATCCGCGAGTCCGGCGCCTCCCTGCTGGGCCAGCGGCTGCTGACCAAGGACCTCGCCTTCCCCGCTGACGAACGTGCGGCCTTCCGCCTGCGTGGGTTGCTGCCCGCACGCGTGCTGACGATCGAGGAGCAGGTCGAGCTCGAACTCGAGCACATCCGCCGCAAGCGCGACCCGCTCGAGCAGTACATCGGGCTGGCCGCCCTGCAGGATCGCAACGCGACCCTCTTCTATCGGCTCCTCGCCGAGCACCTGGAGGAGTTCCTACCGATCATCTACACGCCCACGGTGGGCCGGGCGTGCCAGGAGTTCAGCCACATCCTGCGGCGGACGCGCGGCATCTGGATCACCCCCGACGACATCGACCACGTGGCCGAGGCGCTGCGCAACAGCCCCTTCGACGACATCCGGCTGATCGTCGTAACCGACAACGAGCGGATCCTCGGCCTCGGCGACCAGGGTGCGGGCGGCATGCCGATCCCGATCGGGAAACTCGCGCTCTACACCGCGGCCGGCGGGATCCACCCGGCGCTGACACTGCCCGTTTCGCTCGACGTGGGCACGGACAACGAGCGGCTGCTGGCCGACCCGCTCTACGTGGGCTACCGCGCGCCCCGCCTGCGTGGCGCGGCATATGACGCGCTCGTCGAGGCCTTCGTGACCGCGGTCGAACGGGAGCTCCCCGGCTGCGTCATCCAGTGGGAGGACTTCAAGCAGCAGAACGCACTGCGCATCCAGGAGCGCTATCGGGACCGCGTGCCGAGCTTCAACGACGACATGCAGGGGACCGGAGCGGTCGTGCTCGGCGGGCTCCTCGCCGCCATGCGCCACCGTCGGTCGGCGCTGGCGGATCAACGCATCCTCGTGGTCGGTGCCGGCGCCGCTGGCATCGGCATCGCGCGGCTCATCGATCGCGCCCTGTCTGCCGCCGCCCTCGACCGGCACCGACCTGACGGCGCGGGGATCGCCCTCGTCGACTCGCGGGGCCTCGTCCACGCCGCGCGCACGGACCTCGACGCGGCTAAGCGCGAATTTGCCATCCCGGTCGAGGGTCTTTCGCCGCGGCCGGCGGACGGGCGGTGGGACCTCCTGGCCACCGTGCGCGCGCTACGGCCCACGATCCTGATCGCCGTGACCGGGGTCCCCGGCACCCTGGACGAACCCGTCGTCCGCGCGTTGGCCACGGAGGTCACCGATCCGATCGTCTTGCTGCTGGGCAACCCGACCTCGGCCGCCGAGGCCGTCCCGGGCGACGTCCTGCGCTGGACGCACGGCCGGGCCCTCGTCGCAACCGGCTCGCCCTTCCCGCCCGTCGAGTTGGATGGCCAGCGCCACGTCGTCGGCCAAGCAAACAACGTCTTCGTCTTTCCGGGCGTCGGCATCGGAGCAGTCGCGGCCGAGGTGATCACGATCACCGACCGCATGTTCCTGGCCGCGGCTGAGGCGCTCGCCGGACATGTCACGGCCGAGCAGGTCGCAGAGGGCGCCATCTACCCGCCGGTCTCCGAACTGCGGGTGGTCGCCCGCTCCGTCGCCATGGCGGTCGCCCGCGAGGCTGTGGCGGCGGGGCTCTCACGGCTTCCCGCGGACGCGGAGATCGAGGCGCACGTCGACGCCGCGATCTGGTGGCCGGCGTACGCGCCCTACCGAGCGGGCGGCCGCAGGAGAGCCCGCGCGGGCTGACGAGGCCCGGCCCGACGCCGTCAGCGGAGCCGGGGCCTGCCAGGCGCGGCGCACCACGCTCTTCCCACTCAGCCTCCCGCGAGCCAGTCCAAGCAGGTTGGCCGGTCGAGGAAGCGACTCGGACGGGTGGCGCGGACGACGAACGGCGCGTAGCTCTGGGTGCCGCCGCTGCCGCTCACTTTGGCCAGGTAGACCCCGCTCGGCCAGTCGGCGGGGATGGGCTGGCGGTAGGTGGCGCGCCAGCCGGCCCGAACCATCTTCGTCGTCGGATCGACGATCGGGCCGCCCTGGCGCACGCCTGGCTGCACCGGGGACGGGTCGCCCATCGCCTGCACGGTGGCCCCCAGGCGGAAGATCGCCACGGTGTAGGCGGGGGCGTCCGTGCTGACCGCCAACCGCAGCGTCTCGCCGGGGAGGTACGAGGGCGCGTCGGCGTAGGCCTCGGTCGGGTGGTCGGGGGTGGACGGCCGCTGGATCTGCCACGCCGCGTCGCCCCGGAACGTGATCGTGGGCCGCTGGCCGATCATGCTCGCGTCCTCGGTTTCGCCAGGCTGGTCGGCGATGTCGCCGTCGGGCCCTGCGGCCG
>JAKAMV010000715.1 GCA_021812735.1 Chloroflexota bacterium
CCGGATCCTAGCTGGGAAGACCCCCGAGCACGCGGCGTTCCGCGAGGAGGTACTCCGCGTCGAGGTCGAGCTCGAGCTGCGGCTCGTGGGCACGGTCACCCAGGCCGCGCTCGGCGACCCGCGCCTTGCGCTCTCGCTGCTCGAGCGCCGGTTCGGCGAGCGGTGGGGCAGGCGAGCCACCCCGCTCGCGCATGCCGGCGCCCCGCCGGGCGCCGCCGCGATGGGCGACGGCGTCGTCGTCCTCGAGCCCGCGGTGATCGCGGCCGTGGTGCCGGTGCTGCTCGCGGCGCGCATCGGCCCCGGCGGCTCGCCCGAGGCGCTGGGGCGCGTCGAGCGGTTCGCCGTGCGCGCGGACGACGGGGAGGACGACTGATGGGCCGGCCGACCGACCGCGAGGTCAGCGCGGAGGCGCTCGCCGCGAGCTTCCTGCTGTTCATCACGGTGCTGCTCGACGCCGCTGGGCGCCCGCTCGCGCTGCCGGCCCACCTGCTGGCATGGGCGCGCCTCATCGAGCAGGAGCCGCGGATGGTGCTCCGGGCGCCACGCGGCCACGGCAAGTCCACCCTCGTGCTCGCGTACCTCGCCTGGTGCGTGTGGCGCCACAACCGGACCGCCGCGGGCTGGCTCACCGGTCCGGGCGTCGCACTCTTCGACGCCGTCCTGTTCAGCGCCACCGGAACCCAGGCCCTGGAGCTCATGGCCCGGCTCCGCGACCTGCTGCTCGCGAACCCGGCCCTGTTCGGCCCGCTGCTGGCCGGGGAGGCGGGCGAGACCGGGCGGCGCCGGACGCGCTGGTCGGCCCGCGAGATCCGGCTGCGCAACGGGGCCCTGGTGCGCGTCCGGGCGTTCGGCACCGCCGTCCGCGGCCTCCACCCCGACCTCCTGGCGCTCGACGACGTGCTCAGCGACGACAACAGCCTGACCGCGGCACAGCGCGAGAAGACTGACCGCTACTTCATGGGCACGCTGATGCCGATGGGCGCGCTGCGCATCCTGCTGATCGGGACCGCCCTGCACCAAGACGACCTGCTCGCGCGGCTCGGCCGCCGGGCCGGCCGCGGGCCGCGCCCGGGCCACACCCCCCTCGGCTTCCGGCACGCGACTTACCGCGCCCTCGACGAGGCGACGGGCGAGCCGCTGTGGCCCGAGCGCTTCCCGGCCGCGGAGCTGCTCGCGCTGCGCGACGCGGACCCGCTGGCCTTCGCCCGCGAGTACCAGAACGCGCCGCGCGACGACGCGAGCTCGCTCATCCCCCACGAGCTCACCGAGCCTGCGATCGAGGCCTGGCGGGACCTCGTGCTCGGCGGCGCCGCCGAGCTGAGCCCGACGGAGGTCGTGCTCATGGGGGTCGACCTCGCCCGCTCGGGGGCGGCGGGCGCGGACTACACGGCGATGATCGTGGCCGCCTGGGACCCGCGGACGGGGGCCCGCCGCGTCCTCGACATCCGGCGCGTGAAGGGGCGGACGTTCGCCGAGCAGGCCGAGCTCGCCCGGGACCTCGTCCTACGGTACGGCGTGCTGCGCGCCGTGGTCGAGAGCAACGGCTTCCAGCAGTGGCTGATCGACGAGCTCGCGCGGGACCCCGCGCTGCGCGGCCGCGTCCTCGGCCACCACACCGGTCGCGACAAGCGCGACCTGCGCGACGGCATCCCGCGGCTCGCGCGCGAGCTCGAGGCGGGCAGCTGGGCGGTCCCGAGCGGCGACGCCCACAGCCTGCGTCTCGCGCGCCAGCTCCAGGAGGAGCTCGGCTCGTTCGTGCACGTCGGCGGGCTCCTGCGGAGCGTGGGCCGCCACGACGACCTCGCGGTCGCCGCGTGGCTCGTCGAGGTCGGGATCCAGTCATTCTGGGACGAGGCGGCCCGCCAGCCGGAGTGGGAGTACGGTACGGCGGAGGACCTGGGCATCGAGCGCTACCGGATCGGCGGGGACTGGTAGAGACGGGTCAGCCCGGCAGCTCGCGGATGGTCCCGACCGGCGCCCGGCTACCGCCCGAGACGCCGAGGCGCCGAGGCGCCGGCGCTCCCCCACGTAGCTCGTGGACGCGCTTGGACAGCTTGCGGCTGTGCGCCTCGGCCTCCAGACTCGCGGACGAACCGGGCCAGTGGTCGGGATCACTCGTGGGGAGCCGCTCGTCGGCGAACAAGACCGCGACCCCGGCCCGGTGGAGGTGGTCCCCGACAGTGGAGCGGGAGACGGGATTCGAAGCCTCGACAACCTGCTTGGAAGCATGGGCTCGTGGCCCGCTACGCAAAGCCCGATCCTGACGATTGGGTCGCCGCCATGGGTGCCAGAGGACGAGTCAGGGGCGCTTCGCCGCGCTTCCGCTTCACCGCCGAAGCTCGACGAGAGCGGCACGCACCTGCGGCGGCGGTACGTGCACGCACCCGGCCCGCGCGGGTGCGAACTGCCGGGCGAAGTGGCCCAGTCCGGGGCGGTCCGCCCCCATTCCCAGCCGGATGAAGTTGCGGTCGAGCGCGACGAGCTGGCCCTGCATGTGGAGCGCGAGTGCCCGCACGAGGAGGAGTCCCGCCGCGGCGGAGAGGAACGGTAGGGCAGCGTCCGTTCGCTGCGTCGAGTTGCCCGGCAGCTCGGCCGTGGAGCACGCGAACGCGGCGCTCGCGCTGCCCGGATACCGGCATGCGATGCACTCGTCCACGCCGGCAAGATGGCGGTGGAGCTCGGCTGTCCAGTTCCTCGAGGTCGTCGCATGCACGAGCAGCGGGTCGCCGCGGAGGCTGACAAGGCGCCTGACCTCGCGATCGTTGGCCAATGGAAGGACGAGCGAGGGCACGAAGCCGGCGTCCGACCCGAGCCACTCGTCGTACCACGCGACCCGTGCCTCCGCGCCGATGAGCGCGGCGCCGGCCACGGCCTTTGGCGATGGTGTGGCGCCGTACCACTCCGTCTGATCGACGGTGGACCCGATCGCCCGATTGGTGTTGAGTAGCCTCAGATCGTCGCGGTCGACGATCAGCCACCGCCCCGCGATCCCGAGCTCGCGTAGCCAGTACAGGAGTGCTGATGCCACCGCGCCCGCCCCGACGAGCAGCACGTCTCCGACGTCGACCGGAAGGTCGACGTCCCGGTCGCCGGTCGCGTCGGAGAAGTTGGCGAGCGACGTGGTCACCGTGGCCCCGCCGCCACCGGTCACCAGCCTCAGGAGCGCCGCCGCGCCCAGGCACGACGCGAGTGAGGCCCCGAGAACGGAGCCGTCGTCGGTGTCAGCGGGCTGGGGCGTCGCTCCGACGGTCGCGGCGAGGCCGCTCCAGCCGACGTGCACCGGCAGATCCGCCTCGCTTGCGAGTGCCAAGCCCAGACCGGGCTCGACGCGGCCGCGCTGAACCGCGAGCGCGCCATACGGGTCGATCGCCCGTGCGGTCGCCTCGGCTGCCTCGTCGAGCGAACGGGCCGGCACCAGCGATCTGGCGATCAGGGGAACGCGGGGCACGGACAAGATGACGGCCCGATGCAGCCGGGTCACCATGTTGACAGCCGCGAGGAAGGCGACCTGACCAGCCCTCGTCTCGGCCGCCCGGGGCCCGATCGCGACGGTGACGGACATGTCGAGCCACCGATCGAGCTGCGGGTCGTACTCGGTGGTCCGGCGGTCGCGCTCGAGGTAGAAGCGGGCTCGCTCGGTCTGCGCCCGGCTCATGTGATGACTGACGGCGGCAGGACGAGGAGGACGGCATCCGCGTCCTCGACGGCAACCCATCGAGCGTTTTGGTACTGGTGGAGGCCGATCGTCTCCGGACTGCGCAGCCCCGATCCGTAGCTGCCGACGACGATGCTCCACATGCCCTCGAAGGGCATGTGCACCAGTCGGTCGTCTCCGTCGGAGTGCCGCACATCGCGCCCGGGGTGGGAGTGCACCTGCGCGAGCAAGCCCGCGCCGAACCTGCGAGCCGCGCGTGCGGCCGCCAGCATGGCGCGTTCATCTGCGTGCACGTGTCCCCACCCATGTTCGCTTCGCGGCGTCACGGCGAAGCCGATGATGGTGTCGCCGGCGTCGTGCCAGCCGGCCCAGAAGACGAGCCCCTCGTGGGGGCCATCAGGCCCTCCTGAGCCCTCAAGCGACTCGGCCGTCGCTTGCACGACGCTGGCGGGCACGAGCAGGCGTCCACGGCCGGGAGCGGTGGAAAGGGGCGTCCGCCGGTGCACGTGGTCAAGATCGGCGCTCACCGCGCCCTCCCCGGGCTGACCGCGACGTGGCGGGCGATGACTGCCAGCATGTCGCCGAGGGTCAGGGCCCTGGCACCCTCCTCGACGTCGCGCCACCGCGACGCGCCGCCCCAGTTGCCGTGCGGTCCGCCGTAGTCTGCATACGCGTAGCGGCTGAAATGGGCGCAGATGACGGGCCCGCTCCGCGTGGCGATGAAGATCGAGCTGAGGCCCGGGAGTGCGCCGGCCACGGGCCAGGCGCTCGGGGTCGGGTCTCCCGCCGAATCCACGAACTGCCAGGACGGCGGCAGCGCGGGGTAGTCGTCGAACCCGCCGACCAGCCTGAGCCGCCCGCCTTGCGGGTGGTTGAACTCGGCCGCCACCTCGGGGCCGTTGCTGTCGAGCACGAGCTCCCAGTCGTGGCGGCCCGCCCAGCTCGCAGCCGGGGGGAACTCGGCTGCGAGCATGGCCGTGGTGACCTCGGGCGGGACGAGCATCAGACGCCGCCGCCCGCGTCGACGAGCTCGAGCTCGTCGCCATCGCGCACGCCCTCAGCCACGAGCGGCTTGTTGCGGTCGAGGATAGTGTCGCCACGGGCGAAGGTGGGGTTCCCTCCCGTGTAGCCAAAGGCGTCGGCGGCGACACGGGCGGCCTCGCCCACCCGCATCGTCTTCTCGAAGGTGAACGGACGCGGAGTGGTCTCGCGCGGCGAGATCACGGTGACGTTGATCGACGGCGGGCCGTGCTGGGCCGCCGCCTCAGGAGCGAGCGTAGACATGTGTTCTCCGTGGACGTACGAGGAGGGAGGGATCGCCAACACGGTTGGTGAGCGTCCCGCCTATCGGATGGGCTGTGCAGATCCGGATCGCGCTGCGCTACGCTCGCTCCCGGCGGCGTGGACTCGGTTGGTAGGAGGTCCGCTGCCACATGAGGACGCGGGCGTCAGCCCGCGTCCTCATGCTGTCCGGGCGGCATCTTGCCGGCCAAGCTCCTTTCTCATGAGCCTGAGACCGACCTGTCCCAGGATGACTCAATCCTACACAATTTGACGACACCCGTCAAAGCAACTACTCTGCCATCAGATGTAGCGAAGAGGAGCAAATAGGTGAGCGATGGTTCGACCCAGGACATCGGCCGCAACCTTCAACGACTGCGGGGGCCGCCAGCGCTCA
>JAKAMV010000716.1 GCA_021812735.1 Chloroflexota bacterium
GCAGCCACCAGACGCTGGTCTCTGGCCTCGAGCAGCCGAAGCCCGTCGCGCCGCACGCGATCCAGAGCCTCGACTGGTTCCGGCCGACGGCCGGCGAACTCGGGCTCGCTGGGACGGCTCCGACTGCTCACGCCGAGCTCGTCGAGGGGCGCAAGCGTGCCGAGGAGGCGTGCCGCGCCGCGCTGTCGCCGGAGTTGCGCGCCCAGTTCGACGGACTGCTCCTGCTCGCGCAGAAGTACGCGCGAGTGCGTGAGGAGCAGGTGTCTGACCTGACGCTCGGCTGGCCGTTGATGCGGTGGGCGCTCGGTCGGCTCGGGGAGTCCTGCGTCCGCCGTGGCGTCATCGGCCGTGCCGAGGACGTCTTCTTCCTCGAGCGCAGCGAGCTCGAGGGTCGGGAGTCACGAGCGTCGTCGATCGCCGAGCGCCGTGAGCTCTGGGCTCGCAATCGAAAGCTGAGCGCGCCCTTGCTGGTCGGCACGCTGCCGAAGTTCGTCGAGAAGATGCAGGCGGACGCCTTCAATGCGATGCGTGCTCCCGCGGAGCCCCGGCCCGGGACCCTCGAAGGAATGCCAGCCAGCGCGGGTCGGGTCACCGGTGTCGCGCACGTGCTCCTCGACCTTGCCGACGCCGACCGTCTTGCTCCCGGCGAGGTCCTCGTGACGTATGCGACGACGCCTGCCTGGACGCCGCTCTTCGCGCGGGCGGCAGCGGTGGCAACGGACGGCGGGAGCCTCGCTGCGCATGCCTCGCTCGTGGCACGCGAATACGGGATCCCGGCCGTGGTTGCGCTCGGTGACGCCACCCAGCGCATCCGTGACGGCCAGACCATCACGGTGGATGGGAGCGCCGGCCTGGTCGAGATCCATGGGTAGAGTGGGTCGTCGCCGGGCGCACGCCCTGGCGATCTTGGCAGCGACACCGACGTGGCTCCGCACCGCCGGGGCCGGGGCGGCCGGCGTCCGATCGGGCCCTTCGCCTCGATCCAGTTTCCCCATGCGGCCCTAGGACCGGACGGTCGCAGGCGCAGATTGGCTACCATGCGCGGGGGGGCTCCGACGCGCGGCCCATGCTCTGGCCGCCGGGACCGCGCCGAGCCACTGGCGAAACCGACCCGCGGGTTCGCGTCCCGGGAGGGATCGGGGATGGGTCCGTGGCGTGTGACTCGTGCGTCCGCGCTGGCCGTCGCACTGACACTGGCCGTGTCGTCAGCGGCTGCCGCCGGCCCTGGCGCCGGCCTTCACTACCAGATGGTGTCGGCGTCCGCCAACCTGACCCAGGGCGGGCTCTGGGACTGCCCGGAGGGCCAGGACGCAGCAGGGGCCACCATCTCGCTCGGCTTCGTCGTCGGCAGGAATTTCACGGTCACGGGCGAGCCGGCCGGGCCGAACACGTGGCGAGACGTCGACTTCGACTTCGCGATCTTCCCGTGCGAAGGAGTGGAAGGCTACGGGCTCCAGGGCGTGTCCCTGGATCTCACCCAGATCGTCGCCGCGGAGCAGATGTGGATCGTCCCGCTCACCAGTGCCTCCCTGGAGGACGTCACCGCGCCGGCCTACCAGAAGGTCGTGGCCGCGGATGGCTCGGAGACCTACGAGCTCACCGATGTCTTGGTCACCTACGACCTGACCTGGGCCGTGCCGCCGACGGCAGCGATCACCGGATCGGCACAGCAGCGCGAAGCCCAGGCCGTCGTGAGCGGCACGGTGTTGGTTTCCGGGCTCCCGGATCCCTGGCCGGAGGTGACGTTCGTCGTCGGGAACGACCACAGCGCGACCCTCGCGACCTCTCTCGTCATCAGTCGCTAGCTGTAGCCGACCTGCAACGTCCACTTCGACGCTCGAGGCCCCGGGACGCGGTGTTCGAAGCCGAGCGCCCCGGGGCCTTGCCGCGCCTGTCTGAACACAGCGCAGCGAACCCCCCCGCGCGGCGCGTCGCGACCCTAGCGCGGCGTAATGTTGTCACATGCGCCGATGGATGCGGGCGATGGCCGTTGCGGCTGGCGCCCTGGGCATGATGGCCAACGTCGGCCCTCGTGTCGGGCGTCTCGCGGTCGCCATCTGGCTGCCCCGACTGCTCGCCCAGGCATGGTCGCCAGTCGTGGCCGCGATCGGGACGGGCGTCGGATGCACGGCGCTTGCGCGCAGGCGTCCAAGGCTCGGTCTGGTGGCCCTCGGCGGAGCCGGGCTGGCGGCGCGATACACCTTGACCGCGCTTGGCGGCTCCCCGGCGCTTCGCCTCCCCGAGTCGTCCGGCAGGTGCGTTGCGGACCTCCGCGTCGGTTGGGCGGCGAACGGGGAGGCGATTCTGGCGGATCTCTGGCGCCCGGAGCACGACCGGCAGCGGTCACGCGTAGGCATCGTCTACCTGCACGGCGGACTCTGGCAGGCGGCCGACAAGGGGTTCTTCATCTCTCCGCTGATGCAGATGCTGACGTCAGAGGGCCACGTCGTGCTCGATGTGGCCTACCCGCTGGCGCCCCGAGCCACCCTCGAGGCGATGGACGAGGCCGTCGGCCTGGCCGTGCGATGGCTGTCGCGGGAGGGTGCCGCCGAGGGCGTGCGCGCAGACCGCATCGTCCTGGTCGGGCACGCGGGAGGCGGGCACCTCGCCCTGGTGCATGCGTTCCGGCGGCCAACCTCGGGCGTCGATGGCGGAGACGCTTCGCCCATCCGCGGCGTCGCGGCGGTCTCGGCAGTCACGGATCCGGTCGCCTTCTGGGCTGCGTACGGCCGCGTGAACCGACGCCAGCCGCGAGCCGGCGAGTCCGTTCCCTCGTCGCTCCGCCCCCGGATCCGCGACACCAATCCGCTCGACCGCCTTGTGACCCGGCTGCGCCTGTTCCCCGCCTACCGCTACGGCAACTGGCCGGGAGGCCCGGCGCTGGTGCACGACCTGTTCGGCGGTACGCCGTCCGACGCGCCGGATCGGTACGCCGCGTGGTCGCCCGTCGCGCTGGCCGCTCCGGGATGCCCGCCGGTCCTGCAGGTCGTCGGGAGCGAAGACGCCGTCATCCCTGCGTCGCAAGGACGGGTGCTACACGAGTCGCTCGAGGCTGTCGGCTGCCGGTCGACGCTGGTCGAGATCCCCATGGCCGTCCACGGGTTCGACCAGTACCCCGGCGTCTCGCGGCGGGTCGCCCCCGCGGCCCGACGAACCACGGCGGCGCTGCTGGAGTTCATCGACGACCTGAGCTGATGTCCACTCTGGGGCGTCGTCTGCGTCCGTAACGAGCTCGGAACGCACCGCCGCCATACTGGCCGTGAGACAGGTGAACCAGGAGACGATCGGAGGTCGGGCCATCCAGTCGGCGGTCCACGGCACGCGAGCCACTGAGCACCGCCAACGAGTCGACCTTAGGCTGCCGTCCGTCGTCGTCTCCGCGATCTGGTTGATCGCGGTGCTGGCTGTGTCCGCTGGCATCCTGACCTCGCGCTGGGGCGGCGCGAGCGACCCGCCGACCGCGCTCTTCCAGGGGCTCGGCACGCTGGTCGCGGCGACGGTGGGCGCCGTCCTCGCGACGCGCCTGCCAGCCAACCCCATCGGATGGCTGTTCTTGCTCACCGGCGTGACCGCAGGCATCGGCCTCGGGGCGAGGGACGTGGCCGACTACGGCCTCGTGGCGCACCCCGGCAGCGTCCCCGGCGCGATCTGGCTGGCGTGGCTCTCCGACTGGAACGAGTCGCCGGGCCTCACGATCACTGTCTGGCTCTGTCCGCTCCTCTTCCCGAGTGGCACCTTGCCGTCCCCGCGCTGGCGCGCCCCGCTGGCGGTGGGGATCGCGTTCATGATCGCGACCACCGTCGAGTCGGCCCTCAGCCCCGTCGCGGGGAGCCAGTCGCCGACGTCGGTGCCCAGCGCGCTCGTCCTCGCATCGGTGCCCAGCCCGCTCGTCCTCAATGGGACGGCCGGAGACGTCCTCGGCGGGGTCGCTTCCGCGACAGCTGTGCTCGGGGTCGTGACGCTGCCGCTCATCGGCTGGTCGCTGGTGCAGCGCTACCGGCAGGGCAGCATGATCGAGCGCCAGCAGCTCAAGTGGTTCCTGGCGGTGTTGGTGGTCATCGCACTGGCCCTCGTGGTCGCTCTGATCCTGGGCGGCACGCACGCCGGCATCCTGGCCGACATCTCCAAAGCGGCCTGGCTCGTGGTGCTGGTGAGCACCGCGCTCCTGCCCGTCGCCATCGGCATCGCCGTGCTGCGGTACCGCTTGTACGAGATCGACCGACTGGTCAGCCGGGGCGTCAGCTACGGCGCGCTGACCGTCCTGCTGACCGGCCTCTTCGTGGCCCTGGTGCTCGTCAAGGAAGCGCGTGCAGCGACTCGTCGATCGCCGGTTCAACCGGGCGCACTTCGACGCCGAGCGCGCCTTGGCCGCGCTTGGCACGCGACTGCGCGACGAGGTTGATCCCGACGTCATCGCCGACGACATCCGCGCCACCGCGGGCGCCACGCTCGGGCCGCTCAGCGTGAGCGTCTGGCTGCGGTAGGGAGGGGGCCGCACAGCGTGCGCGGCAGGCCCCAGGCGGGCGCGCCAATGCACGCGAGCTCGCCGTACGCTGGCACCACCCAGCGGCACGCTGGGCGCATCGATCACGACCGGTCGTCGCGCATCCACCTCGCCCCACTAATGAGGAAGGACCGAACCGTGCCCGAGTCCCTGTACCCGACGCCACTCGCCATCGACCCCCGCTGGTCGGCGGTCACGGTCGCGGTCCAGGCGGGGCGACCGCCCCGTGACGCGGGTGCTCCGATGAACCGGCCGATCAGCATGAGCTCGACCTATGTCCACGACGCGGCGCTCGAGTATGGTCGGGACGGGAGCGCCACCTACGGGGCGCTGGAGGCAGCCCTGGGCTCGCTCGAGGGGGGCACGGCCGTGACGTTCGCCACGGGCCTCGCCGCGGCGACCGCGATCGCCGACCTCGTGCCGCCGGGCGGCACCGTCGTCCTGTCGTCCGTCACGTACTACGGCGTGCGGAGGATCTTCGAGCGGCTCGCGGCAGGGGGTCGGCTCCACGTCCGCATGGCGCCCGCCGACGACACCGCCGCGCTGCTCGACGCGGCCGAGGGTGCCGACATGGTGTGGGTTGAGTCGATCGCGAACCCGCTGCTCGTCGTGGCCGACGTGCCGGCGATCGCCGCCGGGGCCCGGGAGCGCGGGGCCGTCACCGTCGTGGACGCGACGTTCGCCACGCCGCTGCGCCAGCGCCCGCTCGAGCTGGGCGCCGATGTCGTGCTGCACTCCGCCACCAAGTTCATCGGCGGGCACTCGGACCTGCTGCTCGGCGCCGTGGTGTGCAAGGCCGAGACCCACGCGGAGGCCGTGGCGGCCTTC